>JBJKZU010000082.1:0-20882 GCA_045569095.1 Fidelibacterota bacterium | reverse complement strand
TTGGTACGAATTTTAACGGTGTGGTTGATTTTCAAATAATAAAGAAGTAAGAAGAAAAAATGTTACTTAATTTTATTATAAATATGTGAATTCCATTACCAGATGGTTCAATATTTTAGTCCTCTTCCCAGGCCGGGCATAGAAATTCCCGATAGTCGCAATTCCGACAGATAAAAATCACCAGGTTTTGTAGGAAATTCATTTTTTTCGTATCCCCGCGGATACTGCTAATACCTTTTCCATTTGTTTATCCAGATCCGCTGTATCGAATATATGACTTTCCAGGGGATCATCAGGATGACGCAGGAAATGAAAAATTGTGCTTCCCGGCTTGCCACTGACTCCTTCAACCGCATCTCGCTTGAGGGCTTCGGTGTATAAGGCCAATTGCAGACTGCCTTTTGCTTTTTCCTTGTTCTTACTGGTTTTATAATCCACCACAGCCAGGCAATCGCCTTCCTGATCAATACGGTCGATCTTACCAGATATCATGACCTGTAGCTCAGTAATGGTAAAACTGAATTTGCGCTCCCGGGCCACTACCTGGGGATGGTGATCTTGTATATACTGGTGGTAGGCTTTAAGTAGTTCTTGGGCTTGTAATTTGAATTCTTTTTCTCGTAGAAGGTATTCAAAAGCGTTGGTGCGCCAGTGTTTATCCAGCAATTGCAAAAGGTTATCTAGACCCTGGTTTTTGCTACCATGAAATTCATCCAGCACATTGTGGATGATAATACCAAATTCCATGGTGGCTCGAGTTTTGCGCTCCGGAACCTTGTCAATATGTTTGAGACGATATTTATAGGGGCAGGTTTCGTAATCACTAATACTACTGGCAGAAAGCTTCAATAAATTTTCCGAACCAGGTTGATTGGATGTTGTTGCGGATGAATTTTCTTCTTCCAAGCTTTGCATTTCGACTAGGATCTGACTGGCATTATCATAATGGTGGGCTGCTATCTCACGGCTTAGATCCACAAAAAGACGCTGTTTTTTTTCGGTTAATTTTGGTTGTTGCAATGCTTCTTCAGTTATGGTCATAGCACGAATCTCCATGGTTTCTGGGTTATCTAGTTCTAATTCCTTGGTAAAGATTGACTGGGATTTGGTCGGACCATACAGATACAACTCATCCTTAGCTCTTGTACAGGCTACGTGAAACACACGTCGTTCTTCTTGTAGATGGGTTTCATTTGCTACGGCAGGATTTACCGCGGACCATTTTTTTCCAGGTTTCCGGGATACGATCCAAAACTTTGGGTCGTTGCAACCGCATGGGGAAGCTTCCAGCCCTGAGAAAGGGCACGATCACAATAGGAAAATTCAAGGCCCTTGGCCTGATGCACTGTCAATACCTGTACGGCTGTCTGCTGGTCATACTTCAGCGGCTGAGCCGCATCTATGGTAAGGTTCATTTGCAGTATATTCATATAATGTAGCCAACTGCTCAGGGAAGATTCAGTCTCGATGGTGGTAAAACGTTCTGCCAATGACATGATCCGTGCCATATTAGCTAGATTCAGCCGTTCCTGGTAACGGTAATTGGTTCGCAATTGCTGCAGCCGCGGTGTTTGCTTCAATATCAAAAGGATGGCCCAGACCATTTCATCCGGTCCTGTATTTTTTTTATGCATATCCAGCAGCTTTTCCCGTGCGGATAATATCCATGAAACAGTTTTATTATCTTTAGCCTGTTTTGCCATGGCAGTCACACGTTCCGTAATTGAGACCCGCTGATACACGTTATAAAATTTGGAGGTCCAGTCGTGCCCTAGATGTGTTTTTAGTATCCGAAACAATCCAGCTTCAGCCTGTTCATCTTCGGCAATTATATGGCCCCAGGCCAGCACATCCTTGACGATGGGAACGTTAAAAAATTTTTCCACGTGAATATCTACTGGTATTGCCGCCTGCTGTAGCGCATTAGCCATAGTTTTTACGTGGCCCCAGGTACGGCAAATGATAGCCATATCACCAAAAAGATGGTTTTTATTTTCCACAAGGTCGCGAATCAACAAAGGCACACCTATGATAGTATCTTTTGATTCTGTCGGAAACCAGACTGGTTTTGGGCCATTTTTTGGTAATTCCCACGGTCGATAAAGGGTTTTTTCCTGTCGATTGGTATTGCGGGTTATGGATGCATTAGCCAGATTAAGGATTTCGCTTGATGAACGGTAATTTTCCATAAGTTTTACTGCTTCATAGTTGGATAAAGACTTGTAGCGGTCCTCAAAATCTTTGATATTGTAATAATTGGCACCGCGGAAACTGTAAATGCACTGATCTTCATCGCCAACAACTGTTATGCTAGGCGCATCTCCGGCGATGAGATTAATGATCTTATTCAGGGCATAATTATTATCCTGATACTCATCAATAAAGATATGCTGGTATTTATCCTGTATTTTATGCAAGATATGAGGGTGTGTATTGAGCATGGTCCAACAGCCCAGGATCATATCTCCATAATCCACGACATCCAGTTCGTTCTTTTTATCCTGAAAAAAATCAAAGAGTTGTACCAAGTCAGTAAGCTGCAGCAATACATCATCATGGTTTGCATCGGCATGTAAGTTGGGAAAATTATCTTTGATCACAGCTGTGGATAGTAAACCTAAATCATATAGTTTCTTGATATCTTCAGGGGCTAGCAATTCGTCCCTAATGCGGTCAATAAAGGGGATAAATGACCCCGTTATGGCGCCATAGGGATTGGCTCGAAAAATACGAGACTGGATAAATGTCAGCTGATCGAAATGATTAATAAAGAAATAGGTAATATCTTCTTCCTGCCAGAGCAGTTTTTCCGCATTTGTGTCAATATCATGTTCGCGTACCAATGCATTACAAAAACCGTGAAATGTACTAATTGTTATATCATCCGCCGACGGTCCGATTAAATCACGGATCTTTTGTCTGATCTCTGACGTTGCTTTCTCTGTGAAGGTCAGCAGCAGCATATTCACCGGGAGGACTTGCATGCTATGGATCAAGTGGTTTACCCGATGTAGTAATGTGGTCGTCTTTCCCGTGCCGGCTCCGGCGAGGATCATCAGTGGTCCCGGTGGGTTGTGAATGGCTGTTTTTTGGGCAGTATTTGGTTTAAATGAAACGGGATCCAATTTCATAAACAAAATTAGATAGGATTCCCCATAATATCAGGGTGCAAGTTTGGTATTTTACTATTAATTGTTTTCTATTTAACCTTTCCACGATCTATGCGTCTAATCTGGTAATAATGGATGAAAACAGACCGCGAACTTATAGAGGAATTTCAAAGGGGTAGTGATGAAGCATTTAATGAACTCGTACGTAGATATCTGGATTTGGTTTACCGCTTTTTTCAAAAGATTACCCCTGATAAGATGGAAGCCGAAGATCTGGCCCAGACAGTTTTTATTAAATTATTCAAAGCTCTTAAAAAGTTTCGATTTGAATCTGAATTTAATACCTACCTGTACCGTGTTAACGTCAATACAGCCAACACCTACTTCAAAAGGAATAAATGGCGAAATATGCTCCATTTGGATCAAGCACCCGATGATGGCTATGTTGAGACTTCACAGGAAAAACAGTGGCGTAAAGAGGAAATTTGGGCTGCAGTGGGTCGGTTACCAAAAAAACAACGTCTTGTGGTAATGATGCGTATATTTCAGGTTTTACCATTCAAAGACATTGGTAATATTCTTGATATGACTGAAGGTACAGCAAAAGTAAATTATCACCACGGTATTAAGCGGGTAAAATTCCTTTTAGGAAACAACGAATGAATTTTGAAGAAAAACTGCTGAAATCCTTTACCAACACTAGCGAGATGCTTGATCCAGAGCAGTTTATCAATAAATTGACCACAGCCAGATATGCACAGGCTCTAAAGCGCAGTCAGACGATTTCCAGCTATTTAGCTCTAATAGTAATATTATTTGTGGGGATTCTCGGTTTTAATGAATTAGATCAGGGTGCTATTTTGATGGATGGCAGTTATTATTACAGTACAACCATTGATTTGGACCAGGATGAGGATAGTGAATATTTTGATGAACTGGCACTCTATATTATAGAACAGGAAGAGGATATTTGGATGGCTTTTTCCTTTTTTGATGAATTAGAATATGATAAAATTGTAAATCTTATGGAGGAAGAATCATGAAGATAACCAATATTGTATTAATTGGTATATTATTAAGTACCTCTTTATTTGCTCAGCGAGAACGTAGAATGGAAAAATATAGGGGCGACGATCGCCGCGGTCGTATGGAAATGTATGCCATTTGGAAACTGACAGAAAATCTTAATCTGGATGAAAAGCAGGCCGAGGTATTTTTTCCAAAACTGAATTCTCACAAGGCTGAAATGGAAAAAATGGGAAAGGAAAGAAAGGATATTTGGGAAGATATTGTTCTGAAGGCCAAAAAAGGTGAAAATGTTACTGATAAGGAATTGGAAACAGCCAAAAATAAGACCAAAGCGTTGGAAAAAAAGACCATGGCTGAAAAAGAGAAGTTTGCAAATGGACTTGGAGATGTCTTAACTAATGAACAACAGGTATTGTTTCATATTTTTGGTCGCGAGATGGTAAGTGATGCGAAAGAGCGCATGCGGGACCATCGTGAACGGGGCAATAAAATGGGTGGAAATAAGAAAAAGCGTAAAAGATGGTAAAAATTATTAGGAATATGTGAATCTGTTGAAATGCCCGGTGAAAACCGGGCATTTTTGTTAACGGTGGTTGGTGTGTCCAATTCTTTGGAGATAACTTCTGCCCGCATTATTTACTCATAAAAATGAAGAAGATATACAATTTCAGTGCCGGACCTGGTGTATTGCCGGACGAAGCGCTCCAGGATACAGCTTCTGCGGTGGTGAATTACAATGATAGCGGCATGAGCCTGCTGGAGATGAGTCACCGATCCCAACCAATAGTTGATCTAATGGATGAGACCACCGGATTGGTCAGACAACTACTAGAAGTACCAGATAACTATCAAATAATTTGGATGCAGGGGGGTGCGTCAACCCAGTTTTCCATGATTCCCATGAATCTGCTTTCAGAAAACGGTATCGCTGATTATACCAATACAGGTTCCTGGGCGGCAAAGGCTATAAAAGAAGCGCGTGCATATGGTTCAGTTCACGTATCATGTTCAACAAAAAGTAGTGTATATAATCATATAAATAAGGATTTACAGCAATCATCTAAAGCAATATATTTACATATTACTAGTAATAATACAATCTATGGCACCCAATGGAAAACTTTTCCTGAGATATTAAATCCCAAAGGGTATCTTGTTGCTGATATGTCTTCGGATATTCTTAGCCGTTCCATAGATTTTAATTCAATTGGCTTAATTTACGCTGGTGCCCAGAAGAATATGGGGCCTGCAGGCGTTACAATGGTTATTATCAGGGATGATATCCTGGGGAAATTAGATCGTCACATCCCCACAATGCTAGATTATAGAACTCATATTATTAAAAGGTCGGCCTTTAACACACCCCCTGTATCGGCGATTTTTGTTGTTAACAGGACACTACGCTGGCTTAATGATCTAGGTGGAGTACAGGTCATTGAAGAAAAGAACAGGGTGAAAGCAAATAAACTTTACGCAGAAATCGAACGAAATTTACTCTTTAAGAGCCCTATAGCCGAAGAAGATCGATCGCCTATGAATGTGCCTTTTGTTTTCGTAGAAAATGGGGATGAAAAGGAATTTCTTGATTTCTGTGCTGAGCGTGGTCTTATGACTTTGAAAGGCCACAGATCTGTTGGTGGATTTCGTGCTTCGATGTATAATGCCATGCCAGAAGCGGGTGTGGATGCGTTGGTTGCCGCTATGCAGGAATATGAATCCCAGCATAGCTGAATCACTATTTTTTAAATAATTTATCCAGCTTTGGTTTAATTACAATTCGACAATAGGGTTGGTTCGGGTTATTATTGTAATAATCGTTGTGGTAATCTTCTGCCGGCCAGAATTTATCCAGGGTAATAATTTCTGTCACAATTTGGTTTGAGAATATTTTGGAATTATCCAAATTTTCTTTGGATCTTTCCGCTGCGGATCGTTGCTCTTCATTATGGTAGAAAATAGCAGATCGGTATTGCGTGCCGACATCATTACCCTGACGGTTACGGGTTGTGGGATCGTGTGATTTCCAAAACATATTGAGAAGTTCATCAAAGGAAATGGTTGCGGGGTCAAATGTTATTTGAGCCACTTCTGCATGACCAGTCATTCCCGTGCAAACCTCTTTATAGGTGGGATTATCTTTGTCACCACCGCAATAACCAGGCAAGACGTCTTTAACGCCTTCCAAACGCTGAAATACTGCTTCTACGCACCAAAAACACCCGGCACCAAAGGTAGCTTTTTCTAAATTTTTCATTGTTTCTTCTCCATGGATTATTGATAGCAATAATACAAAACATAGTGATAATACAACGTTCTTCATAACTCGTAAGTTAAACTTTATAATCAGTCATCTCAACATAGCAATTATAGTCGATCAATTGATAGTTGTTTACCAAATTTGTATCGTAATTTCGCCTTCTAATATTTTTCAATAAAAGCAATCATGCTAACTATTAGTGTACTCAAAGAGACTGTAGAAGGCGAAAAAAGGGTAGCCTTGGTGCCAGAAAGCGTTAAACGCCTGGCCAAACAAGGTATTACAATTCTCCTGCAGGAAGGTGCTGGCGTTGAAGCTGGTTTTAGGCCAAAGGACTACGAAACTGCTGGAGCAGCAATTGTTGCAGATTATGATGAATTATTGAAAGAAGGACATATCTTTCTGAAAGTACAGGTTGTTTGCTTACAGGATGGTATGCTTGAAATTGTGGATCCCTTAAATAAGGGTTCAGTGATTATTGGCTTTATGAGTCCTTTTAAATACATTCATAATATTCAATCGCTGGCCAAACAGGAACTAACCACATTTTCCATGGAACTTGTACCACGTATTTCACGGGCTCAACGAATGGATGCGCTTAGTGCCATGAGTTCGGCAGCAGGGTATAAGGCAGTATTATTAGCTGCCAGCAGATTAAATAAATTTTTTCCCTTAATGATGACCGCCGCAGGTACCATTTTACCAGCTAATGTACTTGTCATTGGTGCTGGTGTCGCCGGATTACAGGCTATTGCCACTGCAAAGCGTCTGGGGGCACGGGTCAAAGCGTTTGATACGCGACCAATCGTTAAAGAGCAGGTAGAGAGTTTGGGGGCTGAATTTGTTTCTCTGGAAACAAGCCAAGATGCAGAAACGGCTGGTGGCTACGCCGAAGAAATGACGGATGATTTTTATCAGCATGAACATGCTACAATTGGCGAACACTTACTAGATACAGATGCAGTCATAACCACAGCACAAATATTTGGGAAAAGAGCCCCTCTGCTTATTACAGAAGAAATGGTACAGTCCATGCACCATGGATCGGTGATTGTTGACCTTGCTGCTGAGCAAGGTGGTAATTGTGAACTTACAGTACCGGGTAAGGATGTTGAACGCCATGGTGTGAAAATACTCGCTCCACTTGATTTGCCATCAACTTTATCTTACCATACGAGTGAAATGTTTAGCCGCAATATTACTGCATTATTAGGCGAAATGCTGAATGAAGGGGAACTTAATATTGACCCAGATGATGAAGTAATTGCTGGCACAATGCTGACTCACGAAGGGAAGATCATGAACCAGCATGTACTTGATCTTTTGGATTTTGAAAAGGAGGAAAAATCATGAATGCTCAATTATTAGTTGAACTTTATGTGTTTGTCCTAGCTGTATTTGTGGGGTTTGAAGTTATCTCTAAAATTCCTCCAACACTCCATACGCCACTTATGTCTGGCTCAAATGCGATTTCCGGGATTACAATTGTTGGAGCTTTGCTGGCTGCGGGGTCATTGCCGGGGACATTAAGCGCGACTCTTGGTTTGATCGCAATTATTCTAGCCATGATCAATGTGGTTGGCGGCTTTATGGTTACCGGCCGAATGCTAAGAATGTTCAAAAAATAAGATAATCGTGCAGGATATTTTTATACCCATTATCTATCTGTTCTCAGCCGTTCTTTTCATACTGGGTCTACGACAACTTTCGCATCCGCGCACAGCTCCGAAAGGAAACAATACGGCTGCTATTGGAATGCTATTAGCTGTTATCGCTACATTACTAAACAATCAGATCCTTGACTTTCAAACAATCTTTATTGGTATCGTAATTGGCAGTGCTATTGGTGCGGTATTAGCCAAGCGCGTAGAAATGACATCCATGCCGCAGTTGGTTGCGCTTTTTAATGGGTTTGGCGGCATTGCATCGTTGCTGGTTGCTGCTGCGGAATTCTATAAGGGTGAACCATTGCTGGTTTTTACACTAGCGACAATCACGCTAAGTGTGCTGATTGGTGCGGTAACATTTTCCGGTAGTTTAGTGGCCTTCGCGAAACTCCAGGGCTTATTGCGTGGTACACCAATAAAATTTAGTGGCCAACATAGTATTAACGGCATATTGGCTGGAGTTGTTGTCTTATTGGCCATTTATGCTGTTTTGGATCCTGCGCAGGCAAGTAATGCTGTATTGGCCATAATAGTCATATCGCTATTTCTAGGGATTTTATTCGTAATTCCAATCGGCGGTGCCGACATGCCCGTTGTGATCGCAATGCTTAATTCTTTTTCTGGACTTGCAGCATGTGCCACTGGTTTTGTGATTCA
Source organism: Fidelibacterota bacterium (assembly GCA_045569095.1). GTDB lineage: Bacteria > Fidelibacterota > Marinisomatia > Marinisomatales > TCS55. The sequence goes on along the minus strand of JBJKZU010000082.1, from coordinate 12,162 downwards.
AAATGATGCCCTTATAATCAGCGGATCTCTTGTTGGAGCCAGTGGTATCATTTTGACCGATATCATGTGTAAAGGCATGAACCGCACGATTTGGAATGTACTTTTTGCCGGAGTTGGGTCTGTTGCTGAGGCGAGTCCTTTAGAAGTAGATCCGATGAAAACAGTAAAATCTTATGAGCCAGAGGACACGGTAGTAATTTTTGAGAATGCCAAGCAGATTATAATCGTACCGGGCTATGGTCTGGCTGTAGCTCAAGCACAACACATGGTCCATGAACTGCAGGGATTACTGGAAGGGAAGGGTGTTATAGTAAAATACGCAATTCACCCCGTCGCTGGTCGGATGCCGGGCCATATGAATGTTTTACTGGCGGAAGCAAATATACCCTATGATAGTCTATATGATCTCGATCAAATTAATCCTGAATTCGAGGAAACGGATGTAACCTTGGTAATTGGTGCTAATGATGTGGTTAATCCCGCCGCTCGCCACGATGTTAATAGTCCTATTTTTGGCATGCCTATTCTTGATGTAGATAAAAGTCAGACAGTATTCGTATTAAAACGCAGTATGAATCCTGGATTTGCTGGTATTGAGAATGAATTGTTTTATAAAGATAACACCATTATGATTTTTGGCGATGCCAAAGATACAGTATCAAAATTAGTATCCGAACTCAAATAGCTTAGTAAATAGCTATAAAACAGCCCCCATTTTCCTGTAAGTAAACACCCTCGATAAACCGTTTAATGTGCAAAGGGTAGTTATACCTTCAGGTTTTTGTACAATTAGAAGCCCAATTTCTTAGGAATGAAATCTTGGTTTACCAACAGAAAATTGGCTTAATAGAATCGATTTTAATGAATAACAGCATGGAGAAATCTTTCATGAAACAGACTAGTAAAAAAAGAAAATCTGGTTTCACAATGATCGAAATTATGGTTGTAGTGGTCATCGTGGCAATATTGGCAGCTATTGCTGTTCCAACATATGTTCGATATGTGGAAAGTGCAAGGGCCTCAGAAGCAAAAAGCGTAATTGGAAACATTGATAACGCTGCAAAAATGTATTACCAGACCTATGGTGAATGGCCTACCGATGTTGAGGAATTGGAAAATTCTGGACAACTTGAAGTAGATCGATCTACCAAACGTAAGTGGGTGTTTGAATTACAGCTATCAGATCAAGGTGGTAGAATTATAGCTACCAGTACAGGGGATATGGATGGTGGTGAAGGCCGTGTTGTAGAATTTGACCGTGAATCTGGTGATTATAGAGGTTATGGTACAGCCGAAAGAGAAAGTTAATGGAAATAAATAAGCTACTTGCTTATGCCCTAGAATCAGGGGCTTCTGATCTGCATTTGAGTTCAGGTTCCATTCCCATGGTGCGGATTAATGGCATCATGAAACCGTTAAATATGTCTTCAATGACTGATGAGGATATGGATTCCATTTTACCTCAGGTTATGAGTGATGACCAGATTACAAAATTTCGCGATCAGAAAGAGATCGATTTTAGTGCTCGTTTAGATGGAAAAGGGAGATTTAGGGTAAACTTTTTCCAACAAATACGTGGACTCGCTGCTGTATTTCGGGCAATTCCTGAAATCCCAAAAGGATTTGAAGAATTATCGCTCCCACCTATTCTAGAAAATATGTCAATGCTTGATAGAGGATTAATTCTATTAACAGGTCCAACCGGGTCCGGTAAAAGTACAACACTCGCTGCTATGGTGGACCATATCAACCAGAATCGTGAATGTCATATTATTACAATTGAAGATCCAGTAGAGTACTTTCACCATTCAAATCAATGCATGATTAACCAGCGTGAGTTGGGTGCATCGACCCATAGCTTTGCTAATGCACTTCGATCAGCGCTACGGGAAGACCCGGACGTCATTCTGGTTGGTGAAATGCGTGACTTGGAAACTATCTCGTTGGCGCTTACAGCTGCAGAAACAGGTCACCTAGTGTTGTCAACACTGCATACATCCAGTGCGGTAAAGGCCGTTGACCGCATAATCGATATATTTCCTGCTAGTCAAAAAGGCCAAATCCGTTCCATGATGTCAGAAAGTCTTGAGGCGGTAATTGCACAGAAATTACTGCAGACTAAGGATAAAAAGAGTCGTATCCCCGCTCTGGAAATCATGATTGCAACTACTGCAATTCGAAACCTAATTCGCGAGGACCGTATTTATCAAATTCCATCTGTGATGCAGGCTGGAGGTGTGGAAGGAATGCAGACATTGGACCAAGATTTACAAAGGCTAGTATCCCAAGGTAAGATCCGGCGTGCAGCTGCAGCTCAGATTGCCGAAAATCCAAAATTATTTGGTAGTAATGTATTATAGAAAATTTCAACATCGATTTCAGCACGGATTTTCTTTCATTGAAGTTATGATTGGCGTGCTTATCGTAAGTATTGCTGCTTATGGTATGGTAGTGGGGGCTACTCATGCCCGTGGTGAATTGCGGGCCATTGCGGTGAAAGAGAGAGCTACAGAAGAATTACTGAGTTTTGTGGAAACGATGAAGGGCCGTATCGCTGATGGAAAATTATCAATTATTGAGCGGTCAGGAGATCTGCAGGGAGAAACAGTTTATTTATTTGGCAATAAACATAGTCAAACAAAACTCGCAGCGAAAATTTATTATGAGCCTATAACGATACTGTACACTGATTCTACCAGCATTGTTGAACGTTTCCTGCTCAAATCCTGGATTGAGTGGGAAGATTTTTCGACACCGGCAAATAAGGCAGTAAAACGGGCAGAGATTGAAATGGTAATGATGGAGTTCCCTCTGTGAGTAAAACGAAATCCATACGCTGGGCATCAGGATTAACAATGATTGAATTAGTTACTACAATCGTGATACTAGGGATAATCATGACCGGTCTAGGGCTAAGCCTGCGAATGGTAACCTATCATTATCAGGATGATAGTGTATTGTTGGATGTTCACAATTATGGTAATGCAGTGATGCGCGAGATAATGAAAGAAATAAGCTTGGCGCGGATTATCAATAAGGAACAAGTAAATGGATATTCACGAATATCACTCAAAAAATATGATGTTTGGGGTAATGAGACATCTACAACTATTACTGCCAATGTATCGGAAGGAATTTTATTTAATTATCAGGATCCTTTAAATGGCAAGCTGCACTTTCCTACCAAAGGGCGTTTCCGGGGGAATAATCAGCGAACTATAACCTTAAAAGATTTTTATGCAGATGAGGTTGATTTCATTCGGCCAAACTTGGCAAGATATGCCAATTCAACCTGGGAAATTAATATGGATATTGAGGTTGAATCTGCAGTTGCTCCGGGGGGAACGGTAACAGAGTTAGTACAGTTTCAACGGATAGCATTTATGCCCAATCGATATATTAGCCCAAGATCTCTTGTAAGTGGACCGGAAGGAAGCTGATGCGAAACTATTGTAAAGGTATGGCTACACCTACTGCTGTCATATTCACAATGGTCAGTATGTTAATTACTGCTGGTTATCTGAAATATGCCATGTCTGCATCTGTATCCCAAAAATATCGATTTGAAGAAGCCAAAGCACTGCTTATGGCTGAAACAGGGATCAATACCGAAGCATTACCTGTTTTACCAAAATTAGTGGATCAATCGGTGGTTTTAGCTGCAGATGGTGTTTTTTTGGAAGGAATGGGTTTTTACCGTAATGTGGTTTGTTCGACATATGTCGGCCTCGAAGATGGTCGTACTATTTTTCACGCTCGTGGATCAGGCATCAGCGAATTTAGAAATACTTTAGGCAGGCCAGTAAGGATCGAACGCATGGCAGAAATGAATCTGGTTGCTGAAGATTTTTCAAAGTTTATGTATTTCACGAACTCGGAAGAGCCTGGTGGAGGTCCACAACTTGGTAGCTATGTGTCATTTGGTGGAAGTGATGTTTTAGAAGGTGTAGTGCATACCAATGGCCAAATGACTATGAGCCAATTTGGGTGTCCAGATTTTACCCAGGCAGATATTTCCGCAGCAAATGGGATAAACTTAAATAATTGTAATGACCAGAATTGGGGCTCTGTAGATGATTCAGCTGAAGTGCGGGTATATCCGCCTTATGATGCTACTGAACGTGCCAAAGAAAACGCAAATTATGTATTTACTGCTGACGATATGCTCTGGCGCAGTACGGGTAAGGATACATTGATCATGACCGAAATTGAGTTTGTGACCGGTGGATTCATCGTATCGCAATGGACTTATCTAATACCTCCGGTTGGTCAATCAGGCCCTCCACCAACAAACTTTAACTGGGACATTGATACAGAGATCGAACAGTTGGGTAATGAAAGTATCGCTTTCGATGGACCTTATGATTCCACACTGCAGGTATACTTTACGGACACGCTATTCATTGATACTGAGGACATTGAAGGCAATGATGCCAGCAATACGCTGGAAATGTATGAAATTGGGGATACTTTGCTAGTACGTTCAGCTGATCCTGATTCAAATAAGGGCTGGATTGGCGTGCTCAATTCAACAAATCAGGTAGGTGGTATATTTGTTTTTGGTGTGCAAAGTTTGGGTCAATTTTTTGAAAATGGATTTTCTCCCGGGGAAGAAGTGACTTTAGCATTTCAGGGTGGTTTGGATAATTCCGTACCATTTAACAATTTTGCCAACTATCACAACCACCTCAATGATGGTTCCAGTGTATGTCAATCGAGTGGTTTTCATCATTTTGATTTCGAACCGACAAATAATTTACCGGATATTCTACCACCAACAACATTCTTCACAGAATTTGCAGTTATTTACGTAAAAGGTGGGCAGGTAAGGGTACGCGGTACAGTTGATGGAAAATTTAGTATTGTAACAGATAACTTTACAGAATATAGACGCCATGATGATATTTCCATAGTTGACCGGGTGTGGGGAAATATATGGCTGATGAATGATATCCTTTACGAAGATTCCAATTCAATTACTGGAGAAATTGTATATGGCACAAAAAATCGGTTAGGTCTTATATCCGGGGCGAATATAATTATTGCAAATACCATGGGAAATGGAGGCAAAAACCAAGCCAATGGTTCCGATATTATAATCAATGGTGCCCTATTAGCGATGAATGATTCATTTGTGGCTCACTATTGGCAAAATTCCATTAGTAACAATTCACTTAATGGTCCTGAATTCTCTAATCCTTTGAATTCGAAGGCTGATGGACGGGGACCGTTTCGCAATCCTTCCTCTACATTGCCACAGGTAACAGGCAATAGTGATATCAGAGGTCAAATGATACTCTGGGGGTCCGTTACCCAGAATAAGCGCGGATATATGAAGAGGAATGCACCAGGTCCATATCCAGTATCTCCAGGTATTGGTTATGATAAAGACTACCATTACGATTACAATTTTAGCGATTTTGGTCCTCCGCCAATGTATCCTACTAGTAGTAGTGCATCTGGTGGAGCAATTTTGATCATAAAGTCTTATGGTGAAGTTGATCAACTAACATTAAAGGAATTTTCTGAATGATTCTTGGGTTAGACATTGGTAGACAGTTTGTAAAAGCTGTGCTATTAGAGAAAACAAGGGGTGGTACCAAGGTACTCAATACTGGTATTCGTCTTGTACCGGAGCAACATAAAGCCTTTGATCCGGAATTGATTGGCAAACCATTATGGGTAATGGCGGTAAAAGAATTAATGCGGGAAATGAAAATTAATCCTAAGCGTGTTAAAAATTTGGTCACAGGTTTAAATGGTACAAATGTAAGTGTAAAGCAAATCACGACCATGGACATGCTAGAGGACGAATTGTTCTCATCTATGACTTTCGAGGCTCGCAAGCACATACCTATGGATGGATCAGACGCAATCATTGATTTCCAGGTTTTTGGACCGAATCCAAAAGAAGTGGATAAAATTGACGTAGGACTCGTTGCTTGCACAAAAAAAGTGTCTAATGCTCATATAGATTTGCTTAAAGAGGTAGGGTTTACACCTGGAATAGTTGACGCCGACCCCATTGCCATTACAAATGCTTTTGGCAACGCCAATGAATTTCCGGAAGAAGGTGCAATCGTTTTACTGGATATTGGATCTGTCTCTTCTTCGCTAGTAGTGTGGGGCAGAAAAGACCAATTCTTTACAAGAGATATTCCTATTGGTGGATATCATTTTATTTCGGACTTATCTGAGAAACGTGATATCGATTATTTAGCTGCTGAGGATAAAATAATCAATAATGGCATCAGCAGCTTTCAAAATGGTGCGAGTAATGATAATAGCGATATAGCAGTTGCTGAAAGGAATGTTTTTGATAACCTGGTAGAGGATTTACGAAGATCGCTACGGTATTATGCTAAAACCACCAATCAGAGTTTTTTCACTAAAATAATGTTGAGCGGTGGAGGATCTTCCATCCTTGGTCTTCAAGGAATGATTGAAAATAAGCTTAGCTTGAGTACAGTTCTATTTGATCCGTTCCAAACACTGGCCGGTTATGAAAACCTTGAATTATCCAATCCTAATCAATATGCAGTCGCCACTGGTTTAGCGATACGAGGAGGCTTGGATAAATGAAAAATTTCATCATAATAAATCTTAACCAGACAGATAGTAAAGAAGCCAAAACAGCACGCTGGAAAGAACGGGGTCGTTGGATGGTATTTACTGTAATAGTATTAAGCCTGATTTTTGCTAATACAACCCTCTTTGTAATTGGATCTGGGTATAGTCGACTTATTGCCCAAAAGGAAAATGAAATTGCTGATGTAAACCAGCGTATACGTGACCTACAGGCCCAGGGGAAGAATCTATCCAAACAGGATATCCTATCATTTGCAGAGCTAGAGAGTAATCGAACTTTATGGGCAAGGAATTTTGAATTACTAGGTAAGATGACACCAGATGACATGGCATTAACGGGTCTCAAATTTAATAAACGAAATAAAAAACTTTATATTGAGGGTATTTCAGTGGTCTATAAGGATGAAGAAGAGTATGAGATAGTCTACGATTATATCAACCTTATGAAACGTAACATTGAATTCTCCAAAAAATTCCCCAAAGTGAAGTTTCGTCAGGGATCACTAAAAAAGATCCGGGGACAGGATATCGTACATTTTGAAATAGAAGCTGCTTTGAGAACCATAGCTAAAAAAAGGAAGAAAAAGTCATGATGGCCAAACGTAATGGCGTATTCGCTTTACTGGTGACTTTTTTAACTGTTGGATTTTGGGCCAATCAAACCTGGATGATTGCTGATAAACCTGAGGGATTGCTTAATCTTGAAGATGAATTAGTGGAATTGAATGAGCAACTTATTAGTGCCCAAATACTGGCTAATAAGGTTGGGCAGGTATATACCTTATTTGAACAGAATCTTGCCTTATCGAAACAGGATTCATTAGCGGATGATGCTAGCCTACCTTTCTTGAAAAGTTTAATGGAAATGATGAATGGGCATGGAATTGCCTTGCTAAGCATAAAGCCAAAACCAAGAATTGAGAAGACAAATTACATTGCGGCGCCTTATGCTGTGATAATGAAATGTAGTTATGATGAATTGGGGAAATTCATGTCTGAACTGGAAAAATCACCACGATTGGTTACGATTGATGAATTTCACGTTAAAAATGGTGTCGAACGGATTAAGAGTAATGCCAATGAAATGGACCTCCGTGAACAGGTTATTGAAATACATCTATCAACCTTGACGATGGTAAAATCAAAAACAAAAGTATCTACATGAATACTCGCCACAGAACTATCTGGGTTTTATTGATCATTTTTGCTCTTATTTCAATAATTGCTGCAGGAATAAAATTGGTCCCTACCAACAAAAAATGGCAAAAGGCCAAGGATCGTGCAGCGAACGTACAGCTTGGAACGGATAAAGAATTAGAGCGTGTCATTGAATATCTTGAGATACGTATCAAAAATCGTGATAATTATAAATTTATTTTGGAAGAAGAACCCATGCGCCTTACCAATGTACTGTATCTCACTGATGCCCAAGGGCGTTCTTTACGTTACCGTAATCGGGGTAAACTACGTGTTACTCATATCATTGACGGTATTCAACAATATGCTGGTATAAGCTATAAGGATAAAAATTTTACAGTAGTTGTGGGTGATTCAATTGCCGGTGGTGAAGTGATTTGGATTGATCCAACGGAAGTAGTTATTACCAAAGGAGATAAAGAATTTCATTACCCAGTAGCTGGTCTAACTATTGAGAAAGATATGACGACCAATGATGGGGAAAAAAGGAGAGTGTATTGAAATGAAGTACGTTAAAAATATAATATTATTCGGATTTGTTTTCAGCATCATTCTAATCGCCCAAGGGACAGATAATATTGATACCAGGAAACCGAACGCTGAAAAGCTTGTCACCATACATGCTGAGGATGGTTATTTACCTAGTATCTTATCTGTATTGGCGAAGGAAAGCGGATATAACATTGTAACAGATCCAAACGTGAATCGACAAGAACAATTAACCATTCATTTGGATGACGTCCCCATTCAGCAAGCAATAAACCTGGTAGTTCGTGCGGTGGGATTAAGTTATGAGATAGTTGGTAATTCCTTTTTGATTGCTGAACCAAAGAAACTTGCAGAAGAAGTCGGTATTACCTCACATGTGATCGAACTAAAATACGCTGATGCAATGGAATTAAAGGATCTACTTCAGGATCTAACCGATAAAATTCAAGTTGATGTCTCTGGTAATAAACTATTAATTAATGCGTCTCCAAAAAGAATCGCTGAAATAGAAGAAGCAATTTTAGAAATCGATGTGCCTGCGTTACAAATCCTTTTAGAAGTACGGCTAATTGAAGTGGCTGTTGATGCGGAAGAGAAACTAGGAATTGATTGGTCAAAATTGGCTCACTATACTAATATATTTGCAGAAAATGGAATTGAACCATCAGGATTTCCAGGAGCTGGTAGTGCTGTTCCGGGTCTTACTCAAAATGCCAATGAAACTGGTGATGGAATTGTCGAGACATATGCCGGATTACCGTTTGAAGAAACACCATCTGAAATGGTATTCAATCGCTTGAGTGGGAACAATATTGTACCGAATAAATTTAGTCGCCAAATGACTGCCTTTGACTTTACGCTGGATCTTCTTTTGAAGGATAATCAAGCCGAGATCCTGGCAGACTCTAAATTGGTTACGCTCAATGGTCGTGAGGCCTATATTGAGATGGTTGACGTTGTCCCTTATATCCTGAGTTCTGGTGGTGTAGGCGGTCAGGTTCAGGTACAAAAGGAAGAGGTTGGTATAAAGATGCGTGTGCAGCCTTCTGTGAATATGGATGGTGATATTACTGTGAAAGTAGAACCAGAAGTATCATCGATTTTTGAGTTCATTGGTCCGGATAAGAATATTCCTCGCGTAAAGAGGCGCTCATCGTCTACCGTAATCCGAGTAAAGGACAGTGAAACCATTGTCATCGGCGGATTAATTAGCCGTGACCGAAAAGACACGGAATATAAATTTCCGCTTTTGCACAAAATTCCTATTATTGGAGAAAAGTTATTTACCAGTAAAGATGTGCTGGAAAAGAAAATGGATTTAATCATTCAAATCACACCCTCTGTAGTAAGAGGCGATGTTGCTGGTATAAAAAAATCAGAAGCAATGTTTGAATTGGAAAGATCAATTAATGCTCCTGCTGAAGAAATTGATGATGAAACTGATAAAGAAGGAGAAAACGATGAGAAATAATTGTATTTTTAATAGTAGTGGATTATTCACGGTTATATTGCTTACAATGTTACTTTTTAGTTGTGATAGTCGTACTCCAACAAAATCAGATAGTAGTTCCACTTCAAGTGAGAACTTCAATTTAGAAATAACCGCTCAGCCCTATGCAACGGATGCGGGAGGTAATGCTGTGGTCGTTGGTGAAGATATTTTGGGTTCATTTGTTAAAACGAGAATTGATGTTGTATTGAAAGATTCTACTGGTGAGGTTTTACCTAATAAACTAATTGAATTTGCTGCAACGGTTGGTGGGGAAAGTTTCGGAAAATTCAATATCAATTCTACTTACACCAATGCCGATGGGCTAGCAAGTATAGATTTTCTAGATAAGGATCAATCAGCATATGATAATGCTGCTACGCCAACCTACGAGGGTGTAACAGTGGAAGCTAAGCATGTCGTGAATAGTCAGGATTTTTCGATAACCATTCGCTTTAACGTTTTTGATACTTCTGCAGTTCAGCTTTGGCCTTATCAGTTTAACCTTAGTTCCAACACTAGTTCCATAAAAGTTGATGATGGAATCACCAGCGCTGAATTGTCAGCAAAGATATCCTCAAGACAATATGGGCAAGCAATTGAGGATCTTGAAGTGTATTTCGAAAGCACCAATGGCCGATTAACTGAACTCAGTAAGTTTACTGATACATTAGGTATTGCTCTTGTTGATTTTTCAGATACTGGCGATCCCGAAGAAGCAGGTGTGTCTACAATAGTTGCTCGTTATCAGCACCCTGTATTTGGGACACTTATAGATTCATTGCAAATCACTATTTTAGACACAAGTTATTCAGGTACACCAGCTTATGTGGAAATACCTTCTTCATATCCTGGCGAAATCATGGTTGTTGGCGGTGGAGGCTTGGAATCTACCCAGATATGTGCACGCGTATACGATGAGAATGGCGTTCTTGTCAATGAACCGGTGAGTGTTACCTTTACTCTTGGACCAAACATCCCTGCTGGTTCAAATATCAACAACGCTGGTATAAGCGATTCAGCATTTACAGCCGATGGAGAAGCTTGTGTTTCCATTAATAGCGGTACCGGCCCAGGCCCTATCCGAGTGACGGCAATAGTTCTTACTGATTCTGGGGAAGTTATCAGTGCAACGGCAACACCAGTAATCATTGCCACTGGACCACCTTACTTTATCGAACCTGATTATAATCCCCAGGAAAGTGAACCTATAGGTGGAGGGTTTTACCAGACGGAAGCAGCTGCCATTGTTTATGATCGTTGGTATAATCCTGTGGCAGATAGTACGTATGTGTACTGGTCGATGGAACCGGATACAAACGCGACACCCCCGGTCACTACCATAGATGCATTCGTACAAGGAGTTAGCTTCACTGGAAATGAAAACTTGAACGGAGATAATTTTCCAGGGGTGGCATATACTACAATTACTTATTCTACGGATGCCATAGGTGAATTAGGACTAGTAAGCGCTTTGACTTTCGGAACTGATGGGGACACTATAATGGCACGAATCAACGAAGATGAAGGGGAAGCACTTATGTTTTTTGTCCCCGGACAATTGACCCTGGGAACACCAACCCAATACTGGGATTTTTCAACTATGGGTTCGACAGCACAAATAGAGGTAACAGCAACATTAATTGATTATTACGGAAATCCAGTAATGTGTGAAGATTGTATAATGATAACTGCTACTGGAGCACAGAATATTTACTTTCCGGTTGTGGGCGCTGTAGATAATATTGGTGATACAGATATAGAAGGTCAAGAAGGTCAAGCCACATTTTATATTGAGTATGATCAGGGTATTTGCGCTCCAATACCCAATTCAGACCCGCTTCTTTATGAAGATTTTACATCAACTATTGTTGCGTATTTGCTTATACCACAGCAAGTTACCAGTGATCCACTGGAAATTCTATTTGTACGTACATATCAGGGACCATAATCCATGGAACAAGAATTCAATCCGCAATTTCAAAAGATAGGGGACATACTTGTCCATGAAGGCAAGATAAATGATAGCCAGCTTAATTCTGCATTAGCTGAACAGAAAGTCAGCAAAGAAAAATTAGGAACTGTATTGCTTGATCAGGGTCTAATTACGGAAGATGACCTGGTAAAAGTATATTCTATGCAGTTAGGTTATGATCTGGCTAACGATGAAGACTTATTCTCCGCAGATCCTGAAGTTGTTCAAATAATTCCAGAGGATTTCGCAAGACAGAATATGGTTTTGGCCTTGCGTAAGTCTGATTCCACGATAGTGATTGCGATGGAAGATCCTGAGGATTTAGCAGCTATAGATTCGCTAAAACGGCTTACAAATCTAAATCCTGAAGTGCTTGTTACGAGCCCTTCGGGACTTAACCGTGCTCTGGATCAAATATATGGAA
>JBJKZU010000081.1:0-20984 GCA_045569095.1 Fidelibacterota bacterium | reverse complement strand
GCAATTAAAATCCTGATCGGGGCAAATATTATTATATTCTTTCTAAAAATAATTTCTCAAAATCCCGCGACACCATTTTTCAATCCGGTAGTAGACTTATTTGGTCTTTCGTCCGGTACAGTATGGCCAAGAATTTGGCAACCGTTTACTTATCTATTCATCCATAAGGATTTTCTGCACGTATTTTTTAACATGTTTGTATTGTGGATGTTTGGTTCGGAATTAGAATCAATATGGGGACGTAAAGCATTTTTGCGATATTATTTTACAACTGGTGTAGGCGCTGGATTAGTATGGCTAGTGTTAAATCTAAGCAACGCCAATCATACCCTTGCCGGCGCCAGTGGAGCAGTTTATGGCATATTACTTGCATTTGGTATGATGTTCCCGAATCGTACAGTATATCTGTATTTTCTTTTTCCAATTAAGGTGAAGTATCTCGTTATGTTTTTAGTTGCAACGGAATTTATTCTGTCCATGAATACCGCATCTGACATAAGTCACATAACTCACTTATCAGCTGTGGTAATTGGCTTTGTCTATCTACGTTACTTTTGGCGCTGGAAGGATATACGATTTTCTATTAGGAAGCATGTCAGGGAATTTGGCCTAACCGTTCAGCATCAAAAAGAAACTCGCCGTGCCAAGTTACAGCAGGAAGTAGATCAGATACTTGATAAAATCAATACGATTGGTTACGATGGATTAAGTAAGGAAGAAAAAGAAACTTTGTATGTCACTAGTCGTAAACTATACCGAAATCGACAAAAAGATTAGTTATATCAAGCCTTTAGGTGGACTGAGCTTTTACAATATGATTCATAAAACCGGCCTAGTTGATTGTCTGCTTCAGGATTACTAAATGCATGGTGGCTAGGAAGCAATCCCAAGTTAACTATCTTTTTGCTATTAAGGTTTCTGCAACCTTACAGCGGATCATATTTGCGATTAAAGGACACATTACAGTGGATACCGGCCCTGTTCTGGTGTAGAATCGGCACCGACACCCCTTGTATTTCTGTATAATGGCTCTCTAATAATTTTTGGAGATTTTTGATCCGATCTGGATTATGCCCAATGGTGATCCCATTTGCTCCTTCACTAACAAAAGAACTCGCCGAAGAAAAGTCAATTACAGAATTCTTGCTGACAACGAGAATATTTTTATTTGATAATAGCTTGTAGTTTCAGAAACACTTTACTCCTATAAAGATGCAATGTAACAATCATTATTTATAGGTTAAATCAATTAAATTGTAACTACATACTAACAATAAATAATATGTCTTACTTTATAATTTTGTAAAGACGGGTTACTCTTTTTAAGTGTATAAGGAGCATATATGGATTTTGGTACTCTAATAGGTCTATTAGCCGGTGTTGGAATTATCGCAATAGGCGTATTAAGGGGCGGCGGTGATTTATACTGGTTTTTTAGTTTGAATTCCGTTCTAATTGTTTTTGGTGGGACTCTTGCTGCAGCCATGGTGAATTACCCATTGAAAAACATACTAGGATTGTTTGGTATTTTAAAGAATGCTTTTTCCAGTGAGGAGTATGATTATCAAGGCGTGATTGGAGAATTGGTTGAAAAAGGAGAAAAAGCTCGTAAAAATGGCGTGTTGTCCCTTGAGGCCGATCTCCCATTAATAGAAAGCACATTTTTGCGTAATGGTATAGAACTGGCCATTAATGAAAGAGATTCAGCCCGCTTACGTAATTATCTGAACCTGGAGATGAGCAATATTCAAAATCGCCATAAAATGGGGCAGGAAATCTTCTTTTATTTAGGCGCTTATGCGCCAGCTTTTGGAATGTTGGGCACGGTAATGGGTTTGATTATAATGATGAATAATTTTTCAGGTGGTAGTGTGGCTGATATAAATAGCATCGATTTTGATATAGCGAAAAAATTTTCTCAGCTTCTTAGCGGCATGGGTTTGGCCCTGATAACTACATTTTATGGGGTATTACTAGCAAACTTGGTGTTTTTACCAATTGGTGGAAAACTAACCCGTAAGTCACAGGAGGAGATGATGCTAAAGAGTATTGTTGTTGAAGGGATTATCAGCATTCATTCCAAAGAACACCCGATTTTAATGCGAGAGAAGCTGATGACATTTGTCCCGCAGTCCGCTCGACTAGAAAGCTAGTTTATGGCCGTTGATTCCTTTGGTATGTCCGTTGAGGAAGCCAAGGCAAAAAGCACTGCTTGGGCTGTTACTTACGCTGATCTAATTACATTGCTATTAACTTTTTTTATTTTATTGTTGGTGATTTTAAATGATGCTGAAAAACACATCGATCGGGTAATTAATATGCTGCTGGATGAGACATATGAAGAATTAAAGGAAAATATTGAATCATCCTATGTGTCTGTTGATCGGGTAACCAAGGGTGTTAAGATTACCATGGCAAGTGGTCGGTTATTCAAATCTATGGATGATGATGTACAAACATTAGTTTATCCACTATTAAGGCAGATTGGTGGTATTGTGCGTGTATCAAAGTTGTTAAATATAGATGAAGATGAGCGCTTTAATGAATTATTAGGGGTCGTAGAAAAAAGAGGTGGTTTTTTAAATGTGGAAATACGATGTGAAGGGCATACTGATGACCTGCCACTTCCAAAACAAACACAATTTGCGGGCAATTGGGATTTATCAACTTCACGGGCATTAAATATTGTAAAACTTCTTAGTGAGTTTTCAAAGATACCAGAAAGCAAATTTTCTGCAATGGGGTATGGAGAATTCCGTCCTGTTATACCGATCAGTTCAATTGGTAAAAATGCAGTGGATATAAGAAATGCGCGGGCAAAGAATCGCCGAGTAGAGATATATATGGATGCTTTTATTAAAAAGAACACACTTACCAATTAAATTTAGCCGATGTTCCGATTTCTCATATTATTGATTGTTTTGCCGCTCAAGTTAATAGGTCAGGAAACCGAGGTGATTAAGAATACAAAAGTATATTTATCCCCTATTGAAAGTAAAGATAATGTTATCGGTGAAATATTTCCCGGATCTTCTGTCAGAAAATTGAAAAAAGATAAATCTGGTAAATTTATTAAAGCCACCATCGAATTTTATATTCCTGTTGAGGCACTTCTTGAAGGGCGCATTTCTCATGCAGTAGGCACTACACAAATCGTGGATAATGCGAAATACGAATTATTAGAGGTAAATCAGTCGGGTACTCAGATAGTACTTAAGTTGCGTGTAGAAAATATCAGTTCCACCAAGGAATTGGACTTCTCTGCCATGGTTTTATTGAAGGCTATTGGTAAAGGTAATAATAAAGGGGAGCTAAACCCCTTCCAAGGTAAGTATCAAGATCTGGCTATTATTGATCCTCGCGATCACGTGATCGCTGAACTATTCTATGATTTTAAGTCAAAGCCAAAAAATGTAGAGCTGGTCTGTACTGGTAAAATGGGCGGCGCTCGGGCTTACTATGCTTTGGGTTTCTGATTTACTCGTGTTTTTTTTCAATTACCTTAAATACTTTTTCACCCTTTTTTGCCATTCTAAATCTTTCCCGAGCAAGTTGTTCAATGTATTTTGAATCAGTGGTGAGCTTATTTTTCTCCGCTTCCAAAGTTTCTTTCTGTTCCCGAAGTGCAGTAATTGTGGCTTGTATATCAGATTTCTCCGAACGTAAAAGATACAATTGATATAAACCATGATCTCCAAAGAAAAAGATGATGAGTAACATCAATGCGCCGATAATAAGAATAGCGCGAATCAATTGCTGCTGGATTTGATTCGCCTGCTTGTTATTTTGACGTATTCGTTTAGGATTACTTCTCATTTTACTCCCAATACTTCTTTACCAGGGAATTGGCTAGTTTCTCCAATCATTTCTTCTATCCTCAATAGCTGATTGTACTTGCAAATACGATCCGAACGCGATGCGCTTCCTGTTTTAATTTGACCAACACCAGTTGCTACTGCGAAATCTGCTATAGTTGTATCTTCAGTTTCACCAGACCTATGAGATATAATTGCACCAAAACCAACATGATTTGCTAATTTAATTGCATTGAGTGTCTCAGTAACTGTACCTATCTGATTTAATTTTATTAAAATTGCATTTATAGCTTGCAAATCAATAGCTTTTTGTAATCGATCAATATTTGTTACAGTTAAGTCATCTCCAACAATTTGAATCTTATTTCCCAATTCATTATTCATTGTTACCCAACCTTTCCAATCATCCTCTGATAATCCATCTTCTATTGATACGATTGGATATTTATCAACTAGGTTCTGATAATATTGAATCATCTGATCTGCAGAAAGAGATTTATTCTCAGATTCAAGCTGATAGTATTTTCCGTCGTAAATTTCGCTGGCGGCTACATCTAATGCCAAATAAATATCCTCGCCCACCGAATATCCAGTTTTATCAATGGCCATCATTATAACTTCTATTGCTTCCTCATTTGATCTTAAATCTGGGGCAAAGCCCCCTTCATCCCCCACGCCTGTATTAAACCCACGTTTTTGTAGAACTTTCTTTAATTGGTGAAAAATCTCTGTACCCATCTGCAGTGCTTGCGTAAAAGAAGATGCGCCGATTGGAAAAACCATAAATTCTTGAATGTCAACATTATTGTCAGCATGGCTACCGCCGTTAAGAATATTCATCATCGGGATTGGCATTGTATAATTGTTATTCGTACACAGATATTCATAAAGAGGTTTGTTGGTCGATTTGGCTGCAGCCTTTGCCACTGCAATTGAGGTGCCAAGTATAGCGTTTGCTCCAAGCGCGGATTTGTTTTTTGTACCATCCAGCGCTATCATATTTTGATCTATAGTTTCTTGTTGCGTTGCATCCAGACCCTTAATAGCATTTCCAATAATGTTGTTTACATTATCAATAGCTTGATGCACACCCTTACCTAGATAACGAGATTGATCACCGTCACGAAGTTCTGCGGCTTCGTGTTCTCCAGTTGAAGCGCCAGATGGTACTGCTGCGCGGCCGATACTATCATCCCGAAGAACAACATCCACTTCAACGGTTGGATTACCCCTCGAATCCAGTATTTCACGACCGGTTACCATTACTATAGTTGAATCAGACATTTATAAAGTAAATCATTTTATACAAATTAGAGCGATTATTTATCTTATATCAACTCTTAAGCTAGATAAAATTTTGGAACAAATCGCCTTAACTTATTCGTTAAATTCTTATTAGGATGCAAGTTAAGAGATTTAACAAAAAATTTAAAAAGGCATGGGATCAAATGGTCTGGCAGGCAAATAACGGCACAATATTCCATACCCGTCAGTTTTTGGCTTACCATCCACAAGATAGATTTATTGATCACAGCCTTATTTTTTATAAAAAGAATAAACCCTATGTTTTATTACCAGCAGCAGAAGTAATCAGTGCATCAGATAAGATGCTGATCTCTCATCCCGGTGCATCAATGGGATCATTTGTAGTACCCGAAGATCTTTCTATTGCTAACGCATTTGAACTGGTGGACACACTTAATAGTTACGCTAAGAATCAGGGATTTTCTGGGGTAAGAATCACCCTGCCACCAACTATTTATAACAAAAGACAATCAAATTATATTGATTTTTCACTTCTGCAATGTGGCTACAAATATTTGAAGCGGGAAGTAAGTAGTATCTTATTTATAGAAGATTCTATTGAAGAAAATATGGCAAAATTTAATCCTGCACATAGACGTGCCGTACGCAAAGCACAGCGTATGGACGTGGATGTACGACAGACTGATGATATTGAATCATTTTATAAGATATTGCAGAAAAATCTGAAAACGCGTCATGGCGTAGAACCCACGCATACTGTAGCAGAGTTAAAGAATCTGCAAACTCTATTCCCCGATCACGTACAGCTTAATGGAGCATTTGTTAAGGATGTTATGGTTGGTGGAGTAGTGAATTTTATTGCCAATAATGATGTAATTCTTGCTTTCTATATTAGTCATGATGAAGATTATCAGGAATATCGACCAATTAACTTATTGTTCTATGAAATTTTTCGTTGGGCAATATCAAACAATTATTCTGTTTTCGATTTTGGAATTTTCACAGTCAATGAAGAACCAAACATGGGCTTAGCAAAATTTAAAGAAAAATTTGGTGCCAGCGGCATCTTCAGAGACACTCTGGATTATCATTTTTAATCAATTGTGATAAAAGAGATAAAAGTACTTACGTTTAATACGTTGATTTATGGTGCTGGCCATATTTTGGCACGAATTGTCACTTTTTTATTACTGCCGTTATACACCAATATTTTTAATCCAAATGATTATGGCGTTATATCATTGGCCTATACATTTATGGGATTCATGAGTGTTGTATTGCATTATGGCCTGGATGCAGCTCTCTTGAAACGATATGTACAGTCTAATGTATCAAAAAAAACTAGTTATTTAACATCAGCTTGGTTTTCGTTTTTAGTTACATCAATTGGTTTTGGGTTATTAATAACCATGTTCCGTAGTTGGCTGGGCCCGATTATTCTCGGTTCAACAGATAATAGGTTGATGACATTAGTTGGCTGGATTATTGCCCTGGATGTAATGTGGTCGATTCCGCAATTAATTTTTCGTGCAGAAGAAAAACCATATATATATATAACCAATAGTCTGCTGAATGTATTGGGATCACTGACGTTAAATTTGTTTTTTGTCTTGAAATTCGGAATGGGAATATATGGTGTTTTGTTAAGCAACTTTATTGTATCAGGAAGTCTTTTTTTATTGACATTACCCGCTATTCTAAAACGTATTAAATTATCTGCAATTTCTGTATTAGCATGGAAAAAGATGATGCGTTTTGGCCTACCCTTTCTTCCTTCAGGTATATTTGCGATGATAATGGAATTGGCTGACCGTTACATTCTGAAAGAAATGACAGACTTGACTACTGTAGGCGTTTACAGTGCGGGCTATAAATTGGGAATGCTAATGATGCTAATCGTAATGGGATTTAATATGGGTTGGCAACCATTTTTCCTTAAAGTAGGTGGTACGACTGAACAAAAGCCATTATTTGCTAGAATTACTACGTATGTACTAGCAATATTGGGATTTATCTGGATTATTTTACTGGTCTGGGTGGATGACATAGTTCGGATCCAGTTAGGCAGTATTACAGTTTATGGCGTTGCTTATTGGTCTTCCACAAATATTGTGCCTTGGATCGCACTTGGATATGTATTCTACGGTTTATACTTGTTGCAATTGCCAGGAGTGTTTCAACAGGAAAAATCAATATGGGTAGCAAGTACTAGAGCTATTGGTGCTCTAAGCAACATAGTATTAAACATTTATCTTATTCCGTATTATGGTGTGATTGGCGCTGCCATTGCTACTTGTATATCATTTATGGTAATGGCGGTGATCCTATTTAGTGTTAATCGCATGCTTTATCCAATTGCTTATGAGTGGTCTCGCTTGTTAAGAATTGCAATTCTAATGATTGCTGTTTATTTATTGCATGATGTTAGCAGTCATGATCTTTTTGTTAAAGTAATGTTAACCTTATTTTATCCCGTCGGTTTAACAATGGTGGGGTTTTTAAATCATAGCGAGCTAGCCTGGATTTGGCGATCCCTTAGAGTTTGGCCTGAACAATCGAACTGATTGTCTCTGTGATTCGGGCAACGTATGCTTTATCTCCATATTGTTCTAGGGCAATCTGGCGAATTTTATTTGGATCATAAGTAGAATAACGATCAATCATCTGCTGCATTGCCTTTGCTAATTTAAACGAATCATTGCGCTTGACTAGGATACCAGTTTCTGGATAGACAATTGATTCTGGTCCCCCACAACGCGTTGCTATTACCGGCAATCCTGCTGTCATTGCTTCCACAAGTGCGACGCCAAAAGTTTCCACTTCACTAGATAATACCAGCACATGATGGTGTCTTAGCATTTCGGCCACAGCAGGTTTTCTCTGGTATCCGGTAAAGTTAACACGTTTGTTTATATTAAGCTTTTGTGATAATAGTTTCAAATTATCTTTTTCCGGACCATCTCCGACAATTGTAAGGACTACATCAGGCATTTTTTCGATTAGTTTAGCAAAGGCTTTGATCAATATATCTAACCTTTTTTCATGGCGTAATAAAGCAATTGCAATAAATGTGAAAGGGCCTTCAATATTTTCTGTTCTTAGCGAGAATGATTGTACATCCGCAGGATTGGGGATTAGCACGATTTTTTCATCACTAATATTAAATTCTGACTGAATATTGTTTTTTAATGCAGCACTGGTGGCGATTATTCGCGAAGCATAATTATAACTATTATTAATACATACTTTTTGAAACGCTGTCCATCTATCAGCAATGATAAATTCTTTCAAGTGTTCAGAAACCATATAAGGGATTGATTGCTCATGAAAATATTTAGCCATTGCCGCTCCTGCAAAAAGTGATGAATTGATAAATGCTAAGTCTGGTCTTCCTTGTTTGGCAATGATATGCTGGACCAATGCTGAAATTGATTTTTTATAACTTTTGAATGCTTGTTTAGGCAGTTTGGGATAGGGATTGAGCACCTCTGTTTTATAAACAATCATTTCATTATCACTTATGGGCATGCCATTATTTAGATCTGGTTTAAATTTTAGCACATCACGGGCAGAGTGTACAATGTGAGCAGCAATTGTTATGTTGAAACCACAGCGTTGTAATAATAGCGCTCGTTCCCGAAAAAATGTACCGCTCTCCGGGTGGATATTAGATGGATACCAAGATGGTATAATTAACAGCTTCATTGAATTTGATGTGGTTGTAAATTTACTTTCATTATGATTCAAACCATCAATGAAGATTAATCAATTTTGGTGAATATATAACATCCGTTTTGTTAACTTGAAATGATTAAGGAACTAACCGGTTCCAATTTTCTTTAATCAAGAAAAATTATGAAAATCCTGTATATATCTCCTGAAAATACTGTTGGAACATTAAGCTTGTGGAAAAAAGCACATGAAAGCCAAGGGAATCAATGTGAGTTTGTTACACTTTTTAAGACACGGAATGATTTTGATTCTGGCATATGCTTAAACCTACCATTAGTCACGGCAAAATCTTGGTATGTGACTGGTCGCCATAAATATTACCAGTTTTATAGAGGTCAGTTGGGTGATTACCAGAAAAAGGATGGCTATCCTCCAGTATGGAATCCGCACTCCAAATTGGAAAGATGGTATTTTAGTTGTCGTGATTGGCTGTGGCATTTTAAAATAGAACCAACCATTGAACAATACCAATTATTGGACTTCGATATAATCCATCTTGAATGGGGGCTTGAGTTTTATAGAAATTGTAGTTTTGTGAAACGCCTTGTTGATTTAAATAAGGCAATTACCTGCACTTATCACGGACAAGATTTACGTACCAGAGGTGTGCTGCCGGCGATTGACAAGGTAAGTAAATTAAATATGACCAGTGAAGTTGATTTGCTTGATAAACATCCCAATATGAAATATATGTTTTTACCTTTTGATACGAATCAATTCTCACTCAATGTTTCATTAAATGACCCAATCCGCGTTTGTCATTGCCCTACAAATCGGTATTACAAAGGGAGCGATACAATTATTCCGATATGCGAGCAACTGGAAAAAGAAAAGAAAATTGAATTTATTTTGTTGGAAAATAAGCCATTTGACGAGGTACAAAGCATTAAGCAAACTTGCGATATACTCATTGATCAGGTTCATAATCGTGGTGGCTGGGGTTATGGTATGAATTCGGTGGAAGCATTGGCGATGGGTCTTTGTTGTGTGACAGAATTGGTACCTGAATACGTTGAATTTATTCCGGATCACCCATTTGTTAATGTGACGGGCGATACTCTTTACAAAACACTTTTTGATTTGATCACCAATAATGAAAAAATAATAGAATATCAGCAAAAAGGTCTATCCTGGGTAAAAAACCACCATGATCTTTACCAGACCACAGATATATTGTATAGTTATTATAAAGATCTAGGTTGGGTATGAATGAATTAGCAACAGTAGCTGTTGTTGTGCCATGTAATAATGTAGCGCATATCGTTGACCAATGTATTGAAAGTCTTGTTCAGCAAGACTATCCTCAAAATAAATTTTCGATTATAGCCATTAATGATGGATCTACAGATAATACAAAAGAGCATCTTGAACATTTTAAAACGCACCAGAATTTTTATTTTTTTAACCATGATAAAAATAAAGGACTATCAGCAGCGAGAAATACCGGGATAGAAAAAAGTCAATCAGAAATTGTATGTTTTTTGGATAGTGATATGGTTATTCGACCTGACTGGTTGCAGCTAATTGTGGCGGAACTTATGGCTAAAGAAGTTATCGGTGTTATCGGAAACACAACCCTACCTAAAGGAGAAGATCCGAATATATTGGATCATTATTTTTATAGTGCTCAACGTGGCGCGCGGCAATTTGGAGAAAACTCAGCTATCGGTTGGAGATGGTTTCTTTTCAATAATACAGCTGTGAAAAGATCTGCTATTAAAAAGACAGGGCTTTTTGATGAAAAATTTACTTTATATGGTGGCGAGGATACGGATATGGCTATACGTTTATGGCATAATTTCCCTAATGCATTACGCTTCTCCTCAAAAATTAATGCAGAACATCATCATAAAAGATCTTTGAACCAATTTTGTAAACAGATGGAAATATATGGGCAGACTAATCTTCCACTTTTATTAGATAGGTACCCAGAATACCACAAAGAATTAGCGGGTGATTGGGTATCTACTTGGAAAGGGAGGTTTTTGTTTAATGCGCTGGTTAGTAATCTTTTGCGCTTAATTAATATAATTATGCCAAATATTATAGTAACCCGGTATTTGGTTATTTATAGCGTGATCTGCGGTGCTCGAACAGCATTTTATCATCGGTGATTATTTTCTACTATATTCAAATTAATTACATTAATTGTTATACATTTATTTTAATTCTAATGTTGAAATATATAGAAATGTGCTTAAATTTGGGTAATTCAATGAAGATATTCGTAGAAACGAATACAACGCATACCATGAAACGGGGAGAATAGTCCCCGTTTTTCTTATGAACCAAATCAAGGAGGAACAACATGGCTGATCTGTCTTCAACCGTTAATTCCGTAGTCGGTGGAATTGTTAGTCTAATTAAAGGGCTAATAGTTTTCTTTGTTTTTGCCAATATCCTATATCCAACAGGAATGGATCCAGTATTGGGTCTTACCGAACTGGTAAATTCCTTTATGGATGGCGGTTTGGCAGGCCTACTCGCACTGTTAATATTTGTTTCTTTCCTGTAGGTTAAAACAATAGGGTATGATGTTGGGCTCTCTTATTGGGAGCCCAAACACTGCCTTAACATATAGGAGGATAAATATGAATGATGCGATACCAAAGCTTACGGGTTGGATTACCAAACTAACTGATTTCTTAATTAGTTTAGTTGTCCTCGGTATAATCGTTGGCATATTGTTCAACGATCCTTTCGGTGTCATTGCAGGTGTAGGTAACTTATTCTCGCAAATTGGCGATAATGGATTAGCGGGTTTACTAGTTCTATACCTGGTTTATATGATGTACCCGAAAAAATAAACCGATTGTCACATTAATTAATGAAAACGCCCCATTATTTATAAGGGGCGTTGTCATTAATATATCATATTTCTGATTATTGAATAATTAATATATAAACTTTGGCCGTGGGCAACGTGGTTATTCAAAAAAAATTACTAATATATTTAGCTGTTTTATGTTCAATGAGTGGGTGCAATGATTACAACTTTAGTCAATTAGATTTACTCCCCGAAACAAATATAAAAACAGCATTGGATAATTTAACCGTTCTTATACCTCATAGGTACAAAGAAAGGATTACGAGACGCTATAAAGATGGGTCTCCTGCCATTATTCGTACCTACGATATAATGTATAATGATCTAAAGAAAGAAATACGCTATCACCAGGATGGGTCATTGTTACATGAGGCAATATATACCAATGGAACCATTGCTCCTGATCATTCAGCTATATGGTGGTATCCTAATGGTAATCGCGCCTCTTTACTTGTAATTGATGATGATTTTAATATGGTTCAAGGTACTATTTGGTATGAATCAGGACAGATCCAATTTCATTTTGAAGACAGTGATTATTACTGGTGGAATGAGGCTGGTAGAATAGATCGTAGTGGCAGTCTGATTGATTCTAGTTGGTCCCTACCCGTGTGGTCGTATCGCGGTCGTTTTATTGGTACTCGCCAACTAACACAGCTTGAAAATCGTTTTTGGATAGAAAAATGGGTGCTGTTTAATAATGATTTACAACCTGCCATAACAGGTAATGTTGCATGTTCAATGCGTGACAGTACTGTAATTGATAGAATCATTAATGAAGAATGGTTGTTGCTTGATTCGGCTAAAAGTGTAGCAAAATTACAAATAGCTGCCCAAAGGTTGCTTAATTCCATTCGCGGAGGCACTCATTTTATTACTGGATCTGATTGGTATTTAAATGATGATGTAGATTTATTAGAACAAATAGATGGTTTTGGAGATAATGAAAATTTTATATCATTTTTTGGTGGGGAGCCCAGTAAGTATTTTAAAGGAAGACAATTTAATCAGAATTATTATTTGGAATTTTTCCCAGATGGCTATTTTACACATTTATGGTACGATCACTACACTGATACAGGATATTTCCGCACTAGTCCTTCCGGAAATCGTTTGTTTTTATATTATGAATCAGGCATGTATTCGGGTGAAAGCCATGTAATAGATATTATAAATTATCGTAAAATTCATTATCGTTTCCGGAATTGTTCCTACTTCATTGCCCCTAAACGTAATGAACTTACCTCGAATAGCTAGTTTAATTATCCCCATTAAGGTTGTCCCTGCTAAATTTACCATTTTCAGGGATCTTTGATAGTAAAGGTGCGTTAATTTTACAGGTCATTTTTTAGTTAGTGCATTTGCAATCAAGTAAGTCCGGGAATAACTTTGTACCTATGAGCGCTAGAATTTTCAAATGTTTATCAACCTTTATTCTTTATATATCTATTTCATTCACTGCAATAGCCAGTGGCGAAACCATAGATGTATTGAATATGATCAATCAAAAGGACAATGAAATAGCAGCGCTGGTAGAGGAAAAGCAGCCTTATGTGTCAGTAAAGGATGTGTCCAAACTTCTCACAGATAGATTACCATTTGAAAATATAGCCCGTCAAAAAATCGTACTATACATAGGCAATCAACGTGTTAAGATATCGAATTCATCCAGCTTCTTGGTTATTGATGATCAGGTTTTCCAGATGTCCAAGCATGCCATTGATAAATATGATGAAATTTATGTTCCTGCGGAATCTTTTTTTTCAATATTGAAGGAGAGTATACTTCCTGGTTTGGATTACGATGCTGCAAAAAAACTACTCAGCCTGAATCTGATTGAATTCAATATTAACGGTGTAACTATTGAGCAGAAGTCTAATGGAACCATATTGAGGGTTAACACATCGCGGAAATTCTCTGACGGTGATATTAGCTCGTTCGTGAATAATAATGGATGGTTTTACCTTACTGTAAGAGAAGGCATTATTGATACATCAATGATAAAGAAAACTGATACTAGAGGTGTAGTTACCAAAGTAACATCAAATCAGTTTGATGAATCGGCACAATTGGCTTTTCGGTTGCGCTCCGATATTATAGGACATGAAGTGTATCAAAGTAGTGATCCTAATGCTATTGTTGTAACCTTAAGAACACCATTTAAGAAACTAGCAACGCATATTAAAGATATGAAAAACCGCTGGAGATTAGATACGGTTGTACTTGATGCTGGTCATGGCGGGAAAGATGGCGGCGCTGTAGGGAAATATGGTACAAAGGAAAAAAACACTGTCCTGGACATTACTAAAAGGGTTGGATCCCTCCTGGAAAAGAATACCCATATTAATGTAGTGTATACTCGTGAAGAGGATGTGTTCATTCCTTTATGGAAGCGAACAAAAATTGCTAATGAAGCCAATGGCAAATTATTTGTCAGTATACATTTGAATTCTAACCCAAACCGCCGTGTACGAGGTTTTGAAACCTATTTACTTAGGCCAGGTAAAACTGATGATGCTATAGAGGTAGCATCAAGAGAGAATGCTGTGATCAAGATGGAGGAGGGTAATAATAGAAAAAAGTATAATGCCATGACTGGCGAAAATTTAATTATGGCAACAATGGCCCAAAGTATGTTTATGAAAGAAAGTGAAGATCTTGCCGCATACATACAAGAAGCACTGGATCCATTGCTGGATTCACCAAATCGGGGATTAAAACAAGCTGGATTTTATGTATTGATTGGTGCCAGTATGCCCAATGTACTTGTGGAGGCCGGTTATATTTCTAATCCGAATGAGGAAAGAAAATTTAAATCTGCTGCTTACAGACAAAAAGTAGCGAAGGGTATTTATTCTGGGATAATGCGGTTCAGAAAATCCAGGGAAGAAGTATTGGCTGAAGGTTGATGTCTGATAGTCGACCAATTGGTGTTTTTGATTCAGGCTTAGGGGGATTAACTGTTGCGAAAGCCATAAAAGAAAAACTACCGAATGAAAACATAGTTTACCTAGGTGATACTGCTCGGGTACCCTATGGTAATAAAAGCACATTGTTAGTTACAGGTTATGCTACCCAGATCACGAATTTCCTCATTGGTGAAAATGCGAAATTAATAGTAGTAGCCTGTAATACCGCATCTGCCCTTGCGCTACCAGCATTACAATCTGAATTTCTAGTGCCAATCTTGGGAGTAATTATTCCAGGATCACAAGCTGCGGTTCTTGCAACACGTAATAAGCATGTAGGAGTAATTGGTACCACCGCAACAATTAATTCTAATGCTTATACTCATGCATTGAGGGGAATCGAATCATCGATACAAATTACTGCACAGGCGTGTCCATTATTTGTACCACTTGTGGAGGAAGGTTGGTTGAATGGCCCAGTACCTTTAGAAATAACCGCATCTTACTTAAAAAGCATCAATATGGCAAATGTTGATACTTTAATCTTAGGCTGTACTCATTATCCACTGTTGAAACCAATGATACAGGATATTGTTAATGATAATACTGTTATCATTGATTCAGCTGAAACTGTAGCTGAAGGAGTTGCTACTATACTTCTCGACAAGAAAATTAGTGCAAATAGTAGTAACATAGGACTATTAAAATGTTTTGTCACAGACTCCCCTATTCAGTTCGAGAGCATAGCTGAACGTTTTTTGGGTTACTCGCTTAATAATGTCCAAACGATCCCCATTCACTAAAATTGACAGTCTTCTAGCACATTTATATGGCTTGCGCCGGCTAGGTATAAAAGTTGGCCTAGAGCATACAAATGAGTTGTTACGGCGGTGTGGAAGTCCCCACCAAGGATTAAAAACAATTCATATTGCTGGAACAAACGGAAAAGGATCTACAGCAGCCATGATCCAGGCAATATTACGTGAAAGTGGTTTAAAAGTAGGTTTGTATACATCACCTCATTTAATAAGGTTCAACGAACGAATTAGAATCAATGGGTTACCCATCCCAGACGAATACATCATTGAATTTATGGCACGATTTAAAAGCGTTATTGATGCAGTAAAAGCAACCTTTTTTGAAGCAACCACAGTACTTGCTTTTCATTATTTCTCGAATCAAGAAGTTGATGTTGCCGTGATTGAAACTGGACTGGGTGGAAGATTGGATTCAACAAATGTCATTGACCCAGAATTGACAATTATTACATCCATTGATTTAGATCATCAACAGCTTCTTGGCGAAACCCTTATAGATATAGCTGTGGAAAAAGCGGGAATAATAAAAAAACAAACACCAGTTTTAGTCTGTTCCCAAAAACCTGAAGCAATGGATGTGATTCGTAAAAAATCCAAAGAGAGCAATTCACCGATTATATATAGCAACGATCCTAAAAATATTATAATTGATCACCACTCAACAGGTTTTGAATTGGATAAAAAACCATATTTCGTTCCATTAATTGGTGCACATCAGGCAATAAACGCAGGACTAGCGATTAGGGCAGTAATGCATCACTGCCCTGAAATGAAACAGAAAGAAATACAATCTGGCTTGAGTAATACTAAATGGTTCGGCCGTTTTCAACCGCTACTAAAAAATTTGCCTATTTATTATGACGTGGCCCATAACCCTGGGGGGATTCGTACAATTCGTGCTTCTCTAGATACCCTCAATTCGAAAGTTACTAATGGAATAATGGTGCTAAAAAATGACAAACATGTTGATCAAATAGCAATAGCATTAGATGGCTTATTTAATGAATTATTTGTAGCTAGCATACCAGAATCAGACTTAATGGATGAACAATTATTATTTAATGCGTTAAAGGCTCAAAACCTAAATTGCAATATTATGGATTCAATAGAAAAAGGATACACGTACCTATATGACCGCGCATTAAAAGGTGAAAATGGTATCATTTTCGGCAGTCATTATGTGGCAGAATCAATTTTCAATTATTTTGAAATTAATTTTGACAATGGAAGTATATAGTGTAAGTTATAGTATTGGGTGGCTTCAAAGCGCACACGCATTTTCCCCCTATTGATTATTGATTTTTTAAGCATATACTAAGCATTTAAAGGAACTATCTTTATGGATGTTAATGAACTAAAGTCCCAAAAAATTGGGGATTTAACTAAATTTGCTCAAGAATTGGAGATTGAGGAGTTCGCAGGTCTAAGCAAACAGGAATTAATCCTAAGTATACTGGAAGCTCATAATAAAAAAGAAGGTATTGTGCAGGCTCGCGGAGTTTTAGAAGTGTTAAAAGAAGGTTATGGGTTTTTACGCAGTCCGGATTTTAATTATCTTCCAGGACCAGACGATATTTATGTAAGTCCATCACAAATAAAACGTTTTAGCTTACGTACGGGACACCAGGTGTATGGAGAAATACGACCCCCAAAACAAAAAGAACGATTTTACGCACTCTTAAAGTTAGAGTCTGTGAATGACCATCCTGGTGAGGAGGTAAAAAAAACAACTCTATTCGACAATTTTACACCTCTATACCCAGAAGAGAAGTTTAATCTTGAAGTAGACAAAAAAGACATGTCAACCCGCATAATGGATCTTATATCACCCATTGGTAAAGGTCAGCGCGGATTAATAGTCGCTCAACCAAAAACAGGTAAAACGATCCTTTTACAGAAAATTGCTAATGCTATAAGAACTAATCACCCGAATACAAAATTACTTATCCTGTTGATTGATGAACGACCAGAGGAAGTAACAGATATGAAACGTAGTGTAGATGCTGAAGTAGTAAGCTCGACCTTTGATGAACCGCCAGGACGACATGTTTCTGTTGCTGATATGGTCATTCAAAAAGCAAGAAGATTAGTAGAGTTTGGAGATGACGTTGTAATTCTCCTGGATAGTCTTACTCGTCTAGGGAGAGCACATAACGCAGTAATCCCACACAGTGGAAAAATTCTTTCCGGCGGTGTGGATGCAAATGCGCTGAGAAAACCGAAACAATTTTTTGGTGCTGCAAGGAACACTGAAGAAAGTGGTAGCTTGACAATTATCGCTACAGCGTTAATTGATACGGGTAGCCGTATGGATGATGTAATCTTCGAGGAATTCAAAGGTACGGGGAATATGGAATTGGTTCTCGATCGCCGTCTTAGTGATCGCAGAATATTTCCCTCATTTGATTTAGTACGTTCAGGCACTAGAAAAGAAGAATTACTTCTTGATAAAAAAACACTGGCACGGATGTATATACTGCGGAAATTATTAAATGAAATGAATACCATTGAATCAATGGAATTTCTGCAAGAAAGGATGAAAAGGACGAAGACCAACGAGGAGTTTCTGGACACAATGAGCCAATAGTTTGTAACTTTTATATCGATTTTAATTGTTGAGGTATAATTATGGTTTCTAATGACCCTGAAAACAGGGCAGTTTTAGCTATCTTGATCACTGATAAACCTGTAAAGAAAACAGCCTATCAAGTTAAGGGAGTCTTTATGCGACATTATCCTGATCTGGACATTATACCTATGTTAGATGGTAAATACCGCGATCGCTATTTATATCCCAGAGTACAGGTAAAAGTTCTAAATGAACAAATATATATTATTGGTATTGGGGATGGGTCTGATTGTGTATTACAGTTAATTGATAAAATTAGTACGCTGGATTTTGGCAATATTACTTTTGAGGTTAATGATAAAAATATTATCGATTTGATGGATCAATTTCAACAAACTGATCAATTAATACGCTATCGTTTTGTTACCCCTTGGGTTGCACTTAATCAGACTACTGGCCGAAAATACAGAGCGTTAAATAATTCGAAACGGGTGAGTTTCCTAAACAAATTATTAGGGCAAAATATTATATTTATTGCCAAAGAACTTAGTGTCGATCTGGAAGATAAAGTTTTCACTAAAGTAAATTTAAGTTCCTTATTTCCTAAACCTGTGGATGAAAATAACTGGGGTGCATTTTCTGGTGAGTTTAGTACGAATTTTAATCTCCCCAATTATATTGGTTTAGGAAATGGTATTACTCGTGGGTATGGCACTATTTATGGTCTATATAATCCAAAAGATTTTAATTTTGAAAAAGAAACTTCTACGGAAGATCCTAGTAATAAAGATGAAGAAAGCGATAAAATGAGCGTGACATCAGAACTGAATGGAATCAGCGTAGATGATATTCCCAAATCAAGACGGAAAAGCCTAAAACAGAAGAAGGGAAAAAAAAGACACAGGTCAAAAAAGTTGCTATCTGAAGAGTTTGACATTGAAGAAAAAGTACCGGAGGCTATACGTAGGCGGAAACTTGGTGGAAAAGGACATAATACAAAGTCGGGAGATCGCACGGATAATAAAGAACCAAATTTTAACACTGCAGCATATCACAAAAAACAACATGAAATATAAAGGATTTTTACATTGAATATTTCTGATCGCGTCAAGCGTGTAAAACCATCTTTTACATTAGAAATGACCAGCCGAGCGGCTGAATTACGTGCAAAAGGTGTTGATGTAATCAATTTTAGCGTTGGGGAGCCAGATTTTAATACACCAGATCATATAATCAGGGCTGGTAAGGAAGCGATGGATAATGGTTTTACTAAATATACTGCTGGATCCGGCATGATTGAATTGCGTGAAGCAATATGTGAGAAACTCGAGCGAGATAACGGATTATACTATGATCCAAATGAAGTGTTAGTATCTAATGGAGAAAAACAAAGTTTATTTACCGCATGTCAGGTTTTGTTCCAACAAGGTGATGAGGTTATTATTTTTTCACCTTATTGGGTATCGTTTCCAGAATTTGTCCGCTTAGCAGATGCCGAACCCATAATTGTAAAAACAGATCCAAATAATCAGTTTGAGCCAGATTTTGATGATTTACAGTTAAAAATTACAAATAAAACCAAAGGGGTAATCATTAATACGCCATCTAACCCAACAGGCGGTGTATGGTCTGAAAAGGCAATAATTAAAATTCTGGAAATTTCTGCGCAGAACAATTGGACGGTTATCTCTGATGAATGCTACGAACAATTAGTGTTTGATGGGAAATTTGTTAGTGCCCAGAAATTAAATTCGTATAAAACCAATGTATTAACCTGCATGAGCTTATCAAAAACATATGCTATGACAGGCTGGCGCATTGGTTACGCAGTTGGTAATATTGATATTATAAAAGCGATGAGCAAGTTACAAGGCCAAGCCACCTCATGTGCGAACTCAATTGGGCAAAAAGCAGCGATAGCTGCTTTAACAGGCGATCAAGAACCCGTCGAGTTTATGAGAAATAAATTTAAAGGACGACGTGATTTAATGGTGGAATTACTACGGAAAATTCCAGGTATAAGTTGTTCGGTGCCGGGCGGAGCATTTTATGTATTTCCTGATTTTTCACACTACTTGAACAAATCTGCAAATGGTCATATTTTACACGATTCTTTCGCGCTCTGTGATTATATCTTGGATTCAGCTGAAGTAGTGACTGTGCCAGGAGATGGTTTTGGTGCCCCTGGGCATATTCGATTTTCTTGTGCTACGAAAAAAGATACAATTAGAGAAGGTATAGATCGCGTTGCAAAAGTATTAAACGATTTAAATTAAAGGAGAGAATATAATGAAAAAAGGAATCCACCCAGATTACCACCCGGTTGTCTTTGTTGATTCTGCGACAGGTGATGAGATTTTAACCCGGTCCACTATTATAAGTGATGAAAAGCGAGAGATTGAGGGTGTAACTCATTACGTTGTTTACTGTGATATCACATCTTTTACACATCCGTTTTATACTGGTAAACAAAAATTAGTAGATACTGCAGGTCGCATTGAAAAATTTCAAAAGAAGTACAAAAAAACAGCACAATAACTAAACAAATAATACGATGGCTTCCAAAACAGTTTTCTCTGCGCAGGAAGCCATTTTTCATTTATGCGTAACTGGATTATATTAATTATGAAACCTGCTATTTTGGTTGGAGGCCAAGCAGTGATCGAAGGTGTAATGATGCGCGTGCCGGGAGCCTATGCTACTGCCGTGAGAGACCCTAAAGGTAACGTTCATATTGACCGCCATAAGTTTACTTCAGTAACTGAACATTCAGCATTTTGGAAAAAACCTGTATTTCGTGGTATGGCTGCCTTATTTGAAGCCATGAAAATGGGGATGGCCACGCTACAATGGTCAGCTGACATTGCAATACCTGACGAATCTGAGAAAAATAAAAACAACAGATTCTCTGATTTCTTTTCTACCATTTTAGCGGTTGGTATGGCAATTTCGTTATTTGTCATTTTACCTTATTGGATTACTACAGAATTATTGCACCTAGAAAAGAACGCATTGCCATTCAATGCTGCTGCTGGTGTTATACGTATT
>JBJKZU010000080.1:0-21196 GCA_045569095.1 Fidelibacterota bacterium | reverse complement strand
ATTTGCGCGACCAGAAAAAAGAAAAAAGCTACATTTTTTTATTCCTTTTAATTATGGTCGTACCCATTTCCAGTTCAATTCTATATGCCCAAGCGGATCCAGTAAGCGGGTTTGCGCCGCGACTATTAACCCGGGGGAAACTATGGGGTACATTCCGAAATAACGGACTCCAGGGTGGGGGAAATACACCACGCTATCAAAGCCATGATCAAACTACACTAGAATATCCTGGTAACGCTGGCAGGGCACAGGATTTTATGGCATACTGGCTGGATATTGCAGCCGTATTAGCTGAAGCGCCTAATATATTAGATGTAGCACGGGTCTGTAATCCGCAAAATGCCCGCGGTGTTGGTTTATGGTTTCTGGGTATTGGGGATGGCGTTGATACGTTAGTTTCATACTCAGGGCCACGAGATGTCACCAATGATGTTGTTGCAAAAAGATATCCTGTTTCCAGTTCAATTGAGGCCAGTCTTGGTGATTCAACCGGCCCAAACTTCGAGCGATCAAATTATTCTCCCTATCATACTGATATCAGCGGGAATGAGCCTGTTGAAATTCATAATTATCGCCACGGAGATTATATTATAAATGATGAATTTCCGGAGGAGATCATCCTTAGCCAATGGGAAAACAAACTAGGCCTTACTGTAACACGAAAAGCCTACGCCTGGAGCTATCAGGATTTTGATGATTTTATTATTGAAGAAATAATTTTTGAAAATACCGGGACCAAAGTTTTAACAGAAACCTTCATTACGTTCATGAATAGTTTCAGTGTTTCCAGTGGCGGCCATCAATGGGCCCGCGGCAATGGTATGAGTTGGAGCGATTGGCGCGTAAATCGTGAATCGGCCCAGGATGACTGGTTTTATTATACTAAAGCAGAAAATTATACTGCCGATAATCCAGAGAAAACCGTTGAATACAGCAATCTGGTATTCTGCTATCAGAGAGACGATGATTGGATCGGCACTTCTTTTGATGACACGGGACAACCGTTTGAATCCACGTTTGCACGCCTGACAAATTATAATGAATACCAGGGACAGGTAGAAGGTCAATTAATGGGTTACCAGTATATCGGTTTTGGACCACTCGATGTTCTACCACCATTTGTTAATGATCCTGATGAAAATTATGTTAGTCCTGAAGCTGTAGAACAACCATTTAATTTTAGGTGGTGGAAAAACGGTGACTCAAATCAGGAAGATTACGAAGAACCTACGTACAGACGCCAAACAGATGCAGAAATGTACCGTATGGTATTGGGCCCTTCCACAGAAACTAATGAGAATAACCCTGATTCATCTATGTTAGTTACACACTCACTCGCATTTGGTCCCTATACATTAAATCCTGGAGAAAAAGGTAAAGTTGTAATTGCTTTTGCTGCTGGATCTGGTGCTGATTGGCACAATATGGATGAACTTACCTGGTCTAAAACACAAGGTGCTAGAGATCAACTGAAGGATGGAGAACATTCCATCATGCGAAATTTTAAACAGGCGCAATTCGCATACGACATGGGTTTTGATCTACCAGACCCACCTCCAGATGTTAGAGTGAACTTTAATAATAGTACCTTAGGGCAAATGGTTATTTCCTGGAGTGACAATGCTGATGATGCAACTGACCCTGATTACACTGGTACGGAAGCATCGGATGTGGCTGGGTACCGGGTTTATCGAGCTTGGCCACCATCATTTGATTGGCATTACGGTCCCTGGGAATTGATCGCTGATATTTCTCTAAAAAATGAGGATTATTACGACCAAAATACTGGAAAATATACATTTACTGATGGTGAATCCTTCGCCGGATATAATTATTATTATAATGTACGCTCTTATGATACTGGGCATGATACCTGGATCGATATATTTGGGAATGATCATGGCGCAGTACCATCGTTAGAAAGCGGTTATGCATCCCCTGAACAGAAAAATATGATAGCTGTCACCCCATTTCAGCCCGCAGGGCAAATTTATGATTCAATGGGAGAACAGATTCGTGTTGTTCCAAATCCATACCGTCTAGATTTCAGTGACCCATTGCATATGTACCCTGATGTGGCAGATCCTTACAAGATACGATTCATTAATTTACCAAAGCACTGTATGATTAGAATTTATTCCGCATCTGGAGACCTGGTTTATGAATCAGAACACCAAATAAATACATCTGCTGAAACTGCCTGGCGACAAAATACAATAACATTTTCAGGTAGAGTTGTAAGTGGCATTTATTTCTGGGTTGTAGAATCTCTTGATCCAGCAAGTACTGGAAAAATACAGAAAGGTACATTGGCAGTTGTAAAATAGAAATATGACCAAAACAACCAAATTAATTATCGCCCTGCTATTCACTACAGTCTCGTTGTTTGGACAAAATGAATTCAAGCGTGTGGGAAAATCTGGTTTTGGATTCCTGAAGATTAGCCCATCAGCCCGTGCGGCAGGAATGGGGGATGCGTTCACCGCAGTTGCTAATGATGTTACTACGATTTTTTATAATCCTGCCGGGTTAACTAACATTGAAACCTTTGATTTCAGTTTTAACCACACTAATTGGATTGTCAACTCGAGTATCATTTCTGGAGTAATTGCCATGCCATTTGGGCGAAGCGGCAATCTAGGCCTTAGTTTTATAAAATTTGATACGGAAGATTTTGAAGAAACAACTGTGTTAGAACCGGAAGGAACTGGCCGTACGATCCAAGCTGGCGATATTGCTCTCGCTCTAGCTTACGCACTTAAATTAACTGATAATTTATCTTTTGGATTCAAGGCCCAATATGTTGAGGAAACTATTGACATCGATAAAGCAAAAGCTTTTTCCGCTGATTTTTCCACGTATTACCGAACTGGATTTCGAGATTTAACACTGGCTATGATCATGAAAAATTTCGGACCAGAAGCCAAGTTTTTATCTGATAAATTTAAACTCCCACTTTATTTTAATATCAATACTGCCATGAGCCTTATCGGAGAACAAGGTAGTGCTTTCCAATGGCTAGTATCAGCCGAGAGCGCTTTCGCTACTGATTACCGTGATCGATACCATTTGGGAACCGAGATCTGGATAGCTGATATGGTGGCTGTAAGAAGCGGATATAAATTCTTCTACGATACAGAGGACTGGACAGTTGGTGCGGGGTTAAAACTTGGGGTAGGTAGCCGGGA
The DNA here is from genome assembly GCA_045569095.1 of Fidelibacterota bacterium. Taxonomy (GTDB): domain Bacteria; phylum Fidelibacterota; class Marinisomatia; order Marinisomatales; family TCS55. The sequence continues at coordinate 18,008 of JBJKZU010000080.1, read as the reverse complement.
AATTATTATTGATGTCGCTTACTCAAATTTTGTCGAATACTTTGATCCCCCCTTGCGTTTTTCAATCGGCGGATCATTCTAGTATAACCGTGTTCAATATCATTATTTATTCCTGATGGATCCTTTTAGGGGTAGTTCAGGTTTAAACCGATGCTAAGACTCTTTCATCAATTAATAAGGAAAATCATATTTATTTTGTTGGTCAGCTCCTTGTTATCGTGCTGGTTATTTTACCAACCAACTCTTGAGGTCCAAGGACATCGCGGCGCCAGGGGTCTTTACCCTGAGAATACATTATTTGGGTTTCAAAAGACAATTGAAATGGACGTAACAACGCTTGAACTTGATTTGGGTCTTACGAAAGACTTGGTACCTGTTGTTATCCACGATCCTTATTTAAACCAAAATTTATGCCTGGATGGTAATGGAGATTCCATTACAACAGATACGCTTGGGTATGGTCCTTTAATATCTAATCTAACTTTAAAAGAAATAAAAATATTTGATTGTGGTTCCTTAAATCCAGATAAATTACGGTTCCCTCAGCCTCCCAGAATAAATATTCCAGGTGAAAATATTCCAACATTGCAAGAGGTATTCGATTTGTTAGCTGAATACCCAGAAAAAAATATTTGGTTGAACGTTGAGATAAAAATCAGCCCAGAATTCAATGTAACTGCACCTATTAATGTATTTGTTAAAGCTGTGGTGCAGGTGATAGAGCATAACAATGCCGCCAATAAAGTAAATATACAATCTTTTGATTGGCGGGTTCTTGAATCTGTAAAAATTCAAGCACCTTATATAAAAACAGCTGCTCTTTTAGGACCATCTACCTTTAAGTCTATTAATGATTTTGTTCCTTCGGCATGGCTCAACGGAATCCATTTTGAAAATAGTGGTGGTACTGCGCTCACAATGTTGCAGGAAGCAGAAAATTACGTTGATATTTTTTCCCCGTACTGGCAATTAATCATCCCCGAAAATCCTCTTTTTTTGGGCAATACTGTAAAGGAATTGAAAAATAATGGTTTTCCTGTTATACCCTGGACAATTAATCGTACCAAAATAATGGAAAAAGTAATTCTACAAGGTGTAGATGGAATCATTACTGATTATCCGGATAGTTTGTTAATGGTCATGAAAAAGATGGGTATAAAAAGAAGGTAAGATATATGATTTTTATCAGTCAAATTAGTAATTAATGAAATTCTTACGCTGGCTTATTATGGCTTTTGGTTTAGGAATTATTTTTTGCTTGATTGTAATAATCACTCCGGTAGATAAAACACCGTTAAATGATAGTCGATATTACCAACTTGCTCAGCAAAAACTGGATAGCTTGAATTCAAGCTATACATTACAAAATAGTAAATATTTCAAAGCAGGTTGGGCCAAGACAAATATAACGCCACATTACCCACTTCCTTTGGCAGGCTATGGCGCCAGGAAAGGTGCCATTGTATCAACCGTTCGCGATTCTGTTTGGGCCAGAGGGTTTGTTTTTGATAATGGTTACAAAAAATCGGCAATCATCACTTTAGATGCATTAATCATACCGCCTGCAGTTACAGAAACTCTGCGAATATTGCTACCGGAAATTGGTTACAGTCTGGATAATATATTCTTGAGCGCCACACACACCCATTGTTCAGTTGGCGGTTGGGCCGATAGCTGGATTGGCACCCAATTTGCCGGTAAATATCAAAATGAAATTGTAAGCGACCTAGCCAATGCAATTATAACAACGATAAAAAAGGCAGAAATGGAATTGGTGAATGCTAAAGTTGGGTTTGCCCGCTACGACGCTAGCCCATTTACCCGTAATCGCCTGATTGGTGAAAAGGGTTCTCGGGATCCATGGCTACGGGTTGTAAAAATTCAACAAGAAAGTGGCGCAGTTGCTTTAATTACCACATTTTCAGCTCATGCAACAGTACTATCACACCGTCAAATGAATTATTCCCGAGATTACCCTGGAGCATTAGTAGACTCATTAGAAAATCTTACAAATGTTGATTTTGCGGCTTTTTGTGCCGGTGCCGTAGGCAGCCACTCTCCAGTTGCAAAGGGTGATAATAGTTATGATAGAATCTCTCTTTTAGCATCCAATTTAACAGCAATCATAAGTGCAAATGTAAATAGCATTGAAATGAATGAAATTCAACAGACTTGTACTATTCAATTTGACATACCTTTACGAAAACCGCATATGCGGGTGGCTACTAATTGGCGTGTGAGACCATGGATATTTGAAAAACTAACGGAGGCCTCTCCAGCCTATATATCCCTGTTACGAATTGGAAATGTCACATTTGTAGGAACACCATGTGATTTTTCAGGCGAATTAACAGCTGCGATTGATGAAAAAGCTACCGCTCTTGATCTTGATGTATTGGTTACCAGTTTTAACGGCGGTTATATTGGATACATTACTAAAGATGAATGGTATAATTTGAAAGAATATGAAACATTTGTTATGAATTGGTTTGGGCCCTACAATGGATCCTATTTTGTCGGTTTGATCCAGGGTTTACTTGAAGTGATAAGCTAGAAATGAAATTTATTTTTTTATCTTTATTTATTTTAATTAATACATTATTTGCACAGCTGGATATGACTGAAGGATACCGGCCACGAAATCTTACAAGAGGTAAAATGTGGTCCAGTTATCGGAATAATGGCTTAGATGGTGGTGGCAATCGATCCAAATCTGATAGTCATTCTCAAGAAAGCCTGACCTATCCAGGTAATATGTCTCGAGTCGGTCTTGATTTTATTGAATACTTTATAGATGTAAGTGCATACCTGGCCGGAGAACCAAATGTTATTGAAATACCCCGAGTAACAATACCACAAAGCTCGAAAGGGCAGGGTATTTGGATTCTTGCAGTTGATGATCAGGCAGACACACTGGTATCCTATTCCGGACCAAGAAACGTAACCTATGATGTACAGCCAGCTCCATATAATATTAACAATTCTCCTGAAGCAGAATTGGGTGACTCAACTTATCATAATCTCGAACGTAGTAATTTTTCTGCTTTTCATAATTCTATAACTGGGAATGAACCCGTTGAAATACATAATTATCGTTACCATCATTACACAGCGCATAATTATTCACCTGAAGAAATAATTATTAGTCAATGGGATACAAAAACTGGAATCAGAGTAACCAGAAAAGCTTATGCCTGGGGTTACCCAGATTTTGATGATTTTATCATTCAGGAGTTGATTTTTGAGAATATTGGAACAAAAATATTGGATCCTGCCTATCTGTCATTGATGAATTCATTCAGCTTAAATGCCATGGCCCATGGTTGGGCAGATAAATTTGGTATGAACTGGAGCGATTGGCGCCATAACCGCCAACAAACACAGGATGATTTATTTTTCTACACTAAATCAGATACTTTTACGGCTGATAATCCAGATAATACTGATATTTATAAAAACTATATCATGTTTTACCAGCGTGATGATGATTGGGTTGGTACGAATTGGGATGACACTGGTCAGCCCTACAAATTAGAAGCAGCTAGCGCAGATGCTGATGAAATGCAGGGACAATTAGAGAATCAATTATTGGCCTATCAGTACATTGGGATGGGGATTCTGGATTATCTCCCTGATAATACTGATTTTGTTCATCCATCTAATCCAATTCAACCAGTTTATGCCAAATGGTGGCATGGTGGTGACAATAATCAGTTTGATTATGAAGATCCTAATAGTGGGATACATACAGATCAAGAAATGTATAACATGGTCATTGGCCATAATAATCAGGACATTACAATAACACCGCAAGAACCTGGTTTAGGAACACACGCACTCGTATTTGGACCTTACCGATTAGAGCCAGGACAAAAAACAAAATTGGTGGTCGCCTTTGTAGGTGGTTCTGGTGCCGATTGGCTGGGAGAAGATGAGCTAACCTGGTCAATTACTGAAGATGCAAAAACAGAAAGAATATTAGGCGAACAATCCATGTTTAGAAATTTTGACCAAGCCAAATTTGCCTATGAGAATAATTATAATGTTCCCGATCCTCCGCCAGATGTTAAAATAACTTTTGCCAACACCCGTTTAGGGCAAATAAAAATCAAATGGTCTGACGATGTAGAAGATGCCCTGGATCCAGACTATGAAAATGAAGAAGCGCAAGATGTACGCGGATACAGAGTTTATAAATCCTGGCCTCCATCTCATTATTGGCATTATGGTCCTTGGGAGTTTCTAATCGATATTCCGGTTGGCTCACCAAAATATTATAATCAAGAAAACGGCACCTATTCTTATATCGATTCAACTTCATACTCAGGATATAATTATTATTATAGTGTCCACACATATGATTCTGGTCATGATCACTGGATCGATATAAATGGAAATGATGTTGGGCCCATACCGCCCCTTGAAAGCGGCATGACCTCAGTAGAACAAAAAAACCCTATAGCAATTACGCCATACCAAGGCTCTACGGCTTTATTTGATAGTATGAACGCACCAATTCGAGTCGTTCCAAACCCCTATCGTTTGGATTTCAATGATCCCCTGCATATGTACCCCGATGTTGCTGATCCATATAAATTACGTTTTATCAATTTACCAAAAGCATGCGTAATTAGACTTTACAGCGTAAATGGTGATTTGGTATATGAAAGAAAACATACCAATGAAAATTCCGCTGAAGAATCATGGAGACAGGAGACTATATCGCTTTCAGGAAGGGTGGACAGCGGAATTTATTTCTGGGTAGTGGAATCCTTTGACCCAGCCAGTAATGGTCAAATTCAAAAGGGTACACTAGCAATAGTAAAATAAACCCTTAGTCAACTTTTTATATCAACTAAAAGTCGTTAGTTCTTGTGCAGATATTTTGCGGCAGATCCACAAGTACCAGGTTATATTTAAATAAACTACAATCTTCTGAGTTGCGGCAACTATTGGAGCCCACATACCAGTAACACCCTGACTAATGTGAATAAATAAAGCAATTGCCAAGATAGAAGTAATGAATAATAAAATGTCATAAATACGGTTAATCACAGCATTAATGATAAATAAAAGCAAGACGGCAAATAACGACAAAGCCCACATCCAAACACCAAGCATATGATAATTGGATAATATATCATCAGGTGCCAATCCAATAATAATAATTCCTGTTCCAGAAATTATGCCACCAATTATAATAGTAAGCATTAACCAATATGGCCGTAAATAAATTTTACCCATACTAAGGTAAATTACAATTATGCAGATGCCAAAAAAGCTCAATGCAACGTTAAACATGGGGCTTGAAACTGTATTAGGTACTCCAGAATATGAAATAGTACGACCCAAATCGCTCAGCACATTGTGCCAAAAAGTATATCCTTCAGCGGATTTATCCCAGGATGTACCCCCACCGTAGAAAAACATCGCAATAGTTGAAAATAATACGAACTCAGTACAACCAATACTTCCGATTATAGCGCCTGTTCTTCTCCAGTTTTTCACTGTATGATTATTAAAAACTTTCTAACATTTCGATGAGTGATCCATGGATAATCGGCCCCGCTTCCGGGCCAATAGAATTAACTTCCCCATATGGTGATTTATGATGATTATATAAATATGGTGGTATTTCATCCCATTCACTTTTTGGAATTATATATCCAATCTCATCATTAGCTAAACCGAAAACGAACTTGAATTTTCCGGGCATCACTGAGCGTAAAGGCGGTATTTCGACTGGATCCAGATTATAATCCTGACCCGGCGGTGAAACAATGCCACCATTGATAATTTCCGGATAAATTTCGCCAGGTATTGTGATGATTGATATAGGCCCAATACGCAAAGCTGCCACTTCCGTTTTCACATCTAACCAACCTGTAGTACCATGATCAATAACACCAAGAAGAAAACCGAGTAAAAAATTACGATTATCAAGGGGAATTGAAATTGTTTTGGCGCGAATTTTAATTCCTACCTGTTCAAGCTCAATAACATCCGCAGAACGGATGGCCTTCAAGGCCAATAAACCAAGTTGCTGACCCTGGGCCTGAGCTTTTTCAAATGTAGCACCTTTATGCATTTCACCATCAAATGGATCAGGGATTGGATGGCTGGGATTTGTTGTCATCAAACCACCCACCGCACCATTTACAAATACTGTTATTCCACCCAATCCTTGGTCTAATATGCGATCACCTTTATGTACACCGTTCTCTACAGATTCTCGAAAATAGTGTGGGAAATCTGAGGATATTAATAAGTTTTTACTCCAAAGGGTCTCGGGGTGATTACTCCAGTTTACCAAAGATCCTAAGGTTTTACCGGAGCTAATTTCTATTGCCTGGATAATTCTGATTCCTGGATCCATTTCCTGCGGATCTCGCGAATCAACAACATAAGGAATGGCACCTTCCAAATCCTGTCCGATCCTTAGTTTTACCGGTACCAAATTTTTTACAGCTGTTTCAATTGCTGCAACGGTTTGGCGCTTTACGTAGCGCATGTATTCTTTGTTTACACCACTTTTAAAGATACTCTGGCCCCATATACCAATTAAGTCTGGTGCTTGATGGACATGGGTACTTGATATAATTGTATAATCACAATTATTTTTATCATGCGCTGATTTACGTATATCAACCGCATCATCATAGATAAGGCCTACCGCATCAATACTTGTAATAGCAACACGTGTTGCACCATCATCTAACACCATAACTCTGGCCCAAAGATCATCATGAACACCCTGCGCAGGGCGGCGGTTATGAAACCCGGCAATCCAAACTGGGTCGAACTTATTATTACCGTTTACATCGTTATAGGTCTCACCTTGTTCAGGCTCATATTTTGCATTATTATTAAAGTCATTCCAGGTATCAGTGACTTGCGGCGTAATCGGAATTTTTGCGAATCCTACAGATAATCTATTTGGTTCAGCTGGAGGGTCTATTACCAAATTTATATTAAAATCAGGATGTCTGTCTCGAAGATTGTAATAGAACCGTAATATAATAAGAACCATAAATACAGCCAAGATCATGAGGCCATATTTCAATAGTTTCATTTAGTAGTTCTTTGCTTAAAACGGGCCATCATTTCCTTCCAGTTAGTAAAGATTATCCCTTCGTTCTTTAAAAATTGAATAACTTCAGGATCGGAAAACATTTTTGATTCCCACACGCGCTGTTGCCAGGAATTCGTGATTTTTTTTAATCCTTCTGAATTAATAGAGGGATGGAAAATAATTTCAGTAATACCAGGTTCCATATTTTGGATCAGATCAAAAAAATTTTCTTTTTTATTCTGGTAAGTTTTTCCATCAGGCACTGAGCTGAAATCATCAAGTTTTGGCAACGTGTATTTTCTTCCACTTTCAATTAACCGAGCTGTAATTGGATAACCTTGCTTCCGAAATTTTTGCACTCGATCAGGGGTAAACTCGATAACGTTTGCTGGAATACCATATTCCATTGCTATGTTAAAAAAAGCTTCCGCGTATTCTACCTTGCTATAAAGAGTTCCCATGTGGGTATCGATGTGACCAGGTTTTATCCCTCTTTTATAGGCACGTTCAATTTGTGCCCTTACTTCTTTTTCAATTATAGCTACAGGAGTCCGCGAAGCAACATCGATCACCCTGCGCCACAAGTACCCTTCTGGATCAATTAGTTCAGGTACACTGCTAGGATTGGACACAGGTCCCCAGCGATAATTTTTCCATTCACTTGTTAAGGTTAAATGTAATCCAATATCCATTTCAGGATGTTTCTTATACCAATCTGCTATATCATTGAACCAGGGACAAGGTACCATAGCGGACGCTGATTGAATTTGATCATTTAATAGGTAGGGGATTACAGCTTCATTCGCTTCTGAGCACATACCAATATCATCTGCATGAAGCATGACTACTTTACTATCAACTGGGTAACCCAGTTTTTCTGCCCAATTTTTACCATCTAATTGCGGAACATTTACACTAATATTTTTATTATCGCAGGATGCCAATAGGAACAGACTAAATATCATAAGGTGAATCTTTCCCATAATCTTATTCTATATTTTTTAGGTGCTTGGAAAAAAACTTATCCATGTAATACTGCGCATACTCATTTACAGGTACCGCCGCATCCATCGTATGGGGCCAACCTTTTAATCTGTGATAATTATGAGGTACATCTGCAGCAATTAATGTTTCATTCAATATTTCAGCTTGATTTACAGGCACTAATTCATCCAACGTACCAATAAAAGTCATCGTAGGTGGATCATCGGGTGTCACAAAATGCACCGGTGATGCCATAAGATACTTTTCTGGATTATCTTTATAATCTAACCCTAGAAAAAATTTTGTTTCATCTCGACTAATAGCATATTTGGTGGTCAGATCAGTTGGGCCATAAAAATTCACTACTGCATTGACCCGTGGGCTAGCGCCATCATTATCACAATTACCCGGGTTATATGGACCTCCCATCGTATAAGCAGCCAGCAAAGCTAAATGACTTCCTGCTGAACCTCCTACCAGGGCAACATTGCTGGAATCAATGCCATATTCTATCCCATTAGCCTTGAGCCATTTTATACCACAAATTACATCTTCTAGAGCTGCAGGGAACTTTGCTTCTTGAGCAAACCTATAGGATAGTGATGCAGTGGTATACCCCTTTTCTGCATAAGATAACAAATATATTAAATAATCAATTTTATCGCCTCCGGTCCAACTGCCGCCATGGATAAAGATTATTAGTGGAGCGGGATCAAGGATATTTTTCTTTCGATAAATATCCAAAAAAAGCATTTTTTCCTCTGTTTCCTTAAAACCAATATCTCCAAATACTTCAATATGCTCAGGTATATCTGGTTTGGTATCTACCAGCTCTACCCAACCAAGCATTAAGGCCCATTTTAAAAAAGTGTTATTCCAATAACCCCGTGGCGGTTTGGGATCTTCAGCTAGTTCAAATCCGAAAGAAAATGTTATTATGAAAATTACTGAGATGATAAATATTTTATTTCTCATTCTTTAATTAAGTGGTATATATATTTTTAATGACAATTGCGGTTGTGGCACAATACCATTATCACTTAATCGATTTTGGTAAGCCAATGCAAAACCCCGACCCACTGCTGTTCCTAACCCTGCACCAAATAGAACATCACTTAAATAATGTTTATTATCATTGATTCTACTGGCTGCAACCAATACTGCTAAACAATATGCCGCGACACCCATTTGGTTACCATATAGTTCATTTACAATGGTAGCGATTGTAAAACTATGCGAAGTGTGTCCTGATGGAAATGACTTACAACAACTACCATTTGGACGTTTACGACCAAACCCTCTTTTCATTCCCTCAGTTAAAATTCCATTTGTAATCATAGCCAAAGTTGAAAATTCCAGTTTTTCAGTTAATCCAGTTTTTCCCCCATCATTTAATGATGTGGCCAATATTGATGACCATAATAACCAGTGTCCCCAGTAGCCACCATACATATCTCCAAAATGAGAAATATCATCTGATAACAATCCTTTTTTCTGCGCATACGACTTCACCTGGTGATCCACTTTTGTTGCAGCTAAAGCTGCAAGGGCAGCTGACCCCAAAATTATTTGATTAGACTGAGTGGATATTATTTTACTACTAGATTCTGTAAAATAACCGAATGCACTATCACCATTACCTCCATGGATTACGCTAAAGATAATAAAAAGGGAAATAAATCTGTGCTTGTTCATATACAATTAAAAAATTAGATAAATGATAATCATAGCAGCCATAGCACCTAATGCGAAAGGCCTGAGATTAATCTTTTTTCCACTTTTTTTATCATTCAGAATTACTTCTGATTTGGGCAAATTGTACACCCAGTATGCAATCGCAAGAAAATAAAGAATGAACAATAATTTTGCTATGGTTAGATCAATGCCCATTAGTATATATCTCTCAAGAACTGACCTGGACCGCGAAAAAAGTTTGCAATTGTATCCGCAATAGAAACGGATATAGAAAAAGTAATAGTTAGAATTCTAATCATACCTGTATACTAGACCTTTTAATTTTTCATCTGGTTCCTGTTTGGTGTACAAACTGACTACAATTGTAAGCGTTAGTGAAAGAATAAATGACCACAGGGCAACATAAAGAAATGGTTCTGAAACTTGGAATAAGGGTATTGTCGCATTATTGTTTACCCATATTAATAAAGCAGAGAAAGCAACGCCGCCAATCAAACCAGCTAAAGCCCCTGGGCCAGTGGCACGTTTCCAAAGAACGCCCAAAACGATAATAGCAAGACTTGGTCCCTGGAAAAATGAGAGTAATGTTTGTGCTAGGTCATATATACTTTCAAATCGTGTTGCAAAACGGGCTACATAAATTGCAACCAGAATAAACACAACTGTGAATAGCCTGCCAACAAATAGATAATGAATATCGTCTGCCACTGGGCGAATGAATTTTTTATATATATCTGTTGTCCATACAGTTGACGCTGAGTTGAGGTATGTATCAACACTGGACATCAATCCTGCGAGAAACGCTGCAAAGAATATTCCCAATAGACCTGTGGGCATAATATCTTTTATCAACGTTGCCATCGCTTTATCAGCATCGGCAATGGCAGGATTATGTGCCAAAGCAATAATGCCCGGTATGACCATAGCGAAAGGAATTAATATTTTTAACAAAGCACCAAAAATATATGATGCTTTGGCATCGGCCATGGAACGAGCACCCAAAGAACGCTGAACAATGGCCTGGTTACCAAGCCAGTACGCATTTGCCAGCACAAAACCCAGCCCAAAAAGTATTCCTGACCAGGGGTGCGGCGTTTTTGTATCTACTGGTAATACCAGAGAAAAATGGTCTTTTGTTCGTTCTCCCATGGCGCCTATTATATCGGCAAATTCAGTAACGCCACCAAGTTTGTAAATACCAAATAGTAATACAAATAGTGATCCACCCAGCATTACAATGCATTGAATAACATCTGTATATACTACAGCCCGGAGGCCACCTAAAAAGGTATATACACCAATAATGATCCCCATGAGCACAATAGAATAAAAAATATCCCAATCTGGTTCACGGGCCCGATGCATATTTGATTCCCCCCATGAGGAACTAACTTCTTCCTTTGAAAAATACACCAAAGGTTTGTCCTGAAATAATTGTTGGTAATCGGCAGTTGTGAAAGCACTATTATCAATAAAAATTATAATAGGATTGCGGTCATTTGCCTTTTGTACTGCATCGTCTATTGTACCAGAATATATAAAATCATATTTTTTTACACTCGTTGCATGAGCAATGTTTTCAACAATAGCCTTTTCATCGCTGATCACTAATATTTTTGGATTGAGATCCAGCAAAACATTCAGCATAACCGCAGAAGCATATAATATAATTCCCAGACTGATGGGCATATAAATACCCCAGATCAATGCCGAAGTGGTCTGTACTGATGAATTATAGCGTGCCCCCAGCCATTCGGGAATGGTGGCAATTTTACGTTTCCAAAACATTGGTATAAATAAGAATGCCCCGATAATCATCACCGGAACACTGCCTAACCAATCATAGTTTCCCAGGACAATTCCATACAAATATGCAGATCCAGCAATACCTACCATATCTATAGCACCTATATCAGAGACAACCAACGACATTCCAATGGCCCACCAGGGAAGGGATCTTCCAGCCAGGAAATAGTCTTTACCCGATTTAATTTTTCGGCCAATATATGCACCGAAGGCTACCGTGCAAACCAAGTACACTATAATGATCGTATAATCTATTGGACCAAGAACCATTGTTATAGTAATCTAATAGTAAGAATTATAATTTAATTATAAGTAACTATAATAAAACTAGGTAAAAGGATATAATGATGAAAGCATTGCTATGTAAGAAATTTGCTGCAGTTGAAAATCTTACTTGGGAAGAAGTGCCAGATCCATATCCTCAAGACGGTGAAGTTATAATTGAAATCAAAGCAGCTGCTTTGAACTTTCCGGATTACTTGATTGTCCAGGGACTTTATCAATTCAAACCACCCCTGCCCTTTTCCCCCGGGTCTGAAGGTGCCGGTATAATTAGTGCTATTGGAAAAAATGTAACAGAGTATAAAGTTGGCGATCGGGTTTCCTTTATGAGTGGATGGGGTGCTTTTTGTGAAAAAATCGCTGTGAATCAAAAACAAGTTATCAAAATACCAAATGAAATTACATTTGACCTAGCCGCTGCAACACAAATTGCTTATGGCACTAGTTACCATGCATTGATTCAAAGAGGTAATTTGACAGAGAATGACGAAATCCTAATTCTAGGAGCTTCAGGCGGTGTTGGTTTGGCAGCCTTAGATATTGCTAAAGCGTTCAATGCCCGGGTTGTTGTAGGTATTTCATCCGAAGAAAAGGCTATGGTCTGCAGAAATTACGGTGCAGATGATGTCGTAATATATGGAACAGAAAAAATGGATAAAGAAGGACAAAAATCCCTTTCTTCTCAATTCAAAGAAAAAAGCAAAAAAGGTGGTTATGATATAATTTTTGACCCTATCGGAGATTGCTACGCCGAGCCAGCGCTTCGTACTATTAATTGGAAAGGTAGATATTTGGTGATCGGGTTTGCCGCAGGAGAAATCCCAAGAATTCCCCTTAACCTTGCTCTGCTAAAAGGATGTGCAATTGTCGGCGTATTCTGGGGATCATTCACAAGTCATGAACCACAACAAAATGTAAAGAACATCATTGAAATCGGTAAATTAATCGCAATTGAAAAAATCAATCCATTCATCTCAAAATCAATACCAATGGAATCGGCCAAAGATGCTATAAAGATGATCGGAGAACGAAAAGTAGTTGGAAAAGTCGTATTGGTTAATGAATAAATACGAACTGTTTAGATAATAAAAGTCTTTAATTTCCCCACTAATAGTTAATTAACTAACTATAAAACCCCATAAATATTGATTCATTATTACGATCTAATTCTTGCAACCCATATTTGCAGTAAAATCTAAATGCACGATCATTGTTAACACTCAGTTCCAAATGCACTCCGGGAATTTTATTGTACCTTATATAATCAATAAAGTGGTCCATCATCAATTTCCCCTGACCCTTGCCCTGTGCTCGCGATAATAAATCAATATGCAGGTGGGCTGGAAAATCTGGAAATAATCGTTGCGACTCAGGTTGAAAAAAAAGATTCGTTATTTTTTCTGTCTCATTCCAGGTATCAGGATCACCAGTAGGCTTTTTGTAATCAACACGAATTTTTGGCATCCATTCACTATGCATCCATTGGTAATATATTTGCGAGTCTAAAACCCCCATTATGTAGCCGCAGGGGCCTTGGTCATCTTCCAAAATAAATACAGATTGAGGTTCAAATGCCATGTAAGGGCCAACATAAATATGTCCCAATACTAATGGATCAGAAAACAAATGGGTTGCATCTTGCCCAGAATTACCGGTTTTTAGACAGATCTCATAAGCTGCAATGGTATCGGCAGATTTATAAGAACGAATAGAAAAATCAGACATGATCCACTGTAATACCTATTCGATGGCCAATAATTCAACCTCAAATAAAAGCGTGCTATTTGGCGGTATTATCCCTCCTGAACCACGTGCTCCGTAGCCCAATTTTGAAGGTATAGTCAATTCCCATTTAGATCCGACCTGCATTAATAGCAATGCTTCTACCCAGCCCTTAATAAAACCAGTAACATTATTAGACGCTGGTTGTCCGCGATCGTAAGAACTATCAAATACAGTCCCATCAACTAATGTACCTTTATAATGTACTTTTACTCTATCTGTACTCAATGGACTGGGACCATCACCTGGTGTAATAACTTTATACTGCAAGCCACTGGGTAAGGAAACAACGCCTTCCTTTAATGCGCTTTCCGCAAGATAAGCCTCTTCTGCCACTGCTGCTGCTTGTGCTTTCTGTTGCGCTATCTCACGCTGTTTTTGCTGGAACTCTTGACGAAAACTTATCAATGTTGATTGTATTTCCTCATCAGTTAAAGCGGTTTCTTTATCAGAGAAGGCGTCACTCAAACCCCTAGCCATTACATCAGGGTTTATATCCATTTCCTGCAAGCGGAATGAATTTCCAATATCAACGCCCACGCTATAACTCACAGTATCCATATAATCTGTCAACTGTGGTGTCTCAACTATCTTTTCGCTACTTGTACATGATATAGCTATCATTAGCAATACCATAAAAATGCCAATTAGGTTTTTCATTTAATCAGTTGTCCTTTCTAGTTCATCGTTTTCATTAGGGTTAAATCTATATTTCAATACAGTCCATACAATCCAAAAATTAAGTACGGACGTTAACAAAAAAGCCATTATAGCCTGCACGGAAAAATACCCCCCCGTTTGGGCAAACAAAACATAGGCCCCTATATTCGCAACACCAAACAACAACCATGATACAGTGCTGACCCCACTTGGATCGTGGGTTTTCCAAAGTTTTACCAATTGTATTAATGCAGCACCAGGCAATACTACTGCAGGCATCCATGTTATAAATTCAATCATTATTATTCTCTACAAGTTATCTTAAGATTGATTGCTGAATGTAAAGGTAAACTTTTTTGGTGGCTTTATTTATTTTGTGCCAATTTTACTGCAGTACCGTAAACTAACAATTCTGCTGATCCTTGCATTATCATTGATGTCTGAAAGCGTATTCCTACAACCGCATCAGCATTCAATTCTTTTGCACGATCCAACATGCGCTGCAATGCCTGTTCCCTGGATTCTGCCATCATGCCCGTATATTCAGTGATTTCACCACCTACCAAACTCCTTAATGCTGCAGAAATATCTTTTCCCAAATGACGAGCCCTTATCGTATTACCAATTACAGAACCCAAAGACTCCATTATAGTATAGCCTGCGATAGTATCAGTTGTTGCTATCTTCATTTATCAATCCCCCGAAATGATTCATCTTTTTTTGCCACTCTTTCTTCCTGGATGATACTATATAGTAGAATAAATACACCAATCACCACAGCCATGAGCGCTAGTCCAAGAAGCGGGTTATTAAATACCAGTGCCATGATCTTGCCAATAAAGACCAAAATAAACACCACTGAGCCACCAAGAATTAGGTAAATACCTGTCTGTTTCATGATGAACCTCTAAGAATAATATTTTTCAACTAAAATAGTGCATTTCAACTAATCAGAAGATAAACTATTGCCCAATTAAATCATTTTAAAATATTTACTTATGTTTGATACTGATTTTTCGATCCGTTCCTTTCGTGGCGGGTACGATGATAATTTCACCTACCTAGTTACCTGCATGCAAACTGGTATTCAATTTATGGTGGATGCTGCTGTTCCAGTGAAAACTGTAGAATCTCATGTAAGGGAACAGTTAGACGCTATTTTAATCACCCACACTCATGGAGATCACACCGCTTATCTGACAAAATTCCTTAATCACTATCCAAAAGCAAAATATATCGGTTACAAAAAATTGATTCATTTTACGCCAACTGATCTATTTCACCCGGTTGATGATAAGGATAGGCTTATATTGGGGCATATTAATATTGATGTAATGCATACACCTGGGCATTTCCCCGACTCTGTCTGCTACAAGATGGGTAAAATTCTTTTCACTGGAGATACACTTTTCGTGGGCCGAACAGGTCGGACTGTTAGCTCCTATGCAGATACACGGGAATTATATCATAGTGTATATGATAAGATTTTATCATTACCCGGTGATACACTAATTTATCCCGGTCATGATTATGGTAAACAACCAACCATTAGTATCGATGAAAATGTACGCATCAGTCCATTACTCCAGGCAAAGGATGAAGAAGATTTTATAACCCGGATGGCAGATTATGAAGCCAACCGTTAACCTAGATAAAAGTGGAGGAATAGCAATGAAAAAATATCTTAGTGGATTCATTACAGGAACTCTGGCAACCATATGCATGTTTATTTTCCTGGGAGCTAGCCAAATAGAGGACGACTCCTTGAAAGTCATGCTAGGTCGAATTGATGCTTATCTTAGCGGTGACACAACCATTGGTCCCAGTGGTCGCTACCAGTTGCAGAGTTTTAGTATCGATCGTACGCACTGGCATTACCTACTGGATACAACTACTGGAGAATTGTATCGTATGGAGCCCAGTCGCACGCCGTCTAATGCTAGATGGGTTTTAACCGCTGAACCAAATTTCAAAAAATAATGGCATTGGGGATGAGAATATTTCTAACAATTATACTCACATTGTCGCTCTTTTTGCTGGTCAATTGCGAAGATAGCCCTGAATGTATTAGTTGCGGAGGCGGTTTATTGGAAGGTTTTTTATTCAAGAATGTAACACAGGACGACTTGGTTGAGATTGGTAATATTGAAGGAATAAATATTGGAATTTGTATTAGGTATCAATTGCTAGGACTAACGGATGAAGAATTTGATTTAGAAACAATTGCTATTGTCGATGATTGCTGCTGTGACTAATAAAAAACGATGATACTTAACTATCATCAGGAATCAGAGTCCCCAAGGATTGCGGTAATCGGACTTCACGGTTGGACTGGGACAGAACATTCAATGGTACCTGTAGCGAGGGCCATGAGAATTCAATCTGCGAAATGGTATATTCCACGGGCACCCTATAAAGCTAGCACGGGCCAAGGGTACACTTGGTTTAGCGGTTCGCCTGAAAAGGGTTGGAAGGTAAAGAAAACTTTTAACTTATTGGATATACTTATTAAACAAGTAATGAAAGATGGGTTCGATCCGGATAACATAATCTTATTCGGGTTTTCCATGGGTGGTAGTCTGTCATTACGCTACGGATTAGAAATACAGTGCCAACTGCGGGGTATCATTCCTGTGGCAGCCTGGGTAAGAGAACCAGAAGAACTGATTAACTCTGCTTCAATGGAAAGTAAACATACACCCATTCTAATGATACACGGCAAGGATGATTCTGTGGTAGACCATAAAAAAAGCATCAGCGTAGCAGCAGAAATGAAAAATAATGGATTTTCTATACACTTAGAAATTGTTAACGGGGGACATATAATTGGCATTTACGCCACTAATTTGATTAAACAGTTTATCAAAACTGGTAGATTAGAAAATTTAGAGATTTAGTATCATAAAAAAATAATTGCAAATGGACCAAAACAGCATACACCCCCTATTGGATGCTAAAAAACAGCAGCAGGCAAAAAAATACGAAAAGGAAAACCGATTGATTGGCCTTTGCGGATCCTTTTTATCATTTGCATTTATTCTAGTTTTTTATTTCAGTGGATTTAGTCATTCCCTGGCTAATCTGAATATTTCCTTTATCTGGGCATTTCTGTTTTATTTAGCAGTTTTTCTATTTTTGAGCACCATAATTGGATTACCATTAGGTTATTATTCTGGGTATATCCATGAACACAAATGGGGTTTCTCCAATTACACCCCAAAAACCTGGGCCATCGATCAACTAAAGTCGTTTGTTGTGAGCCTAGTGCTATTACCACTGCTGTTAGGCTTACTGTTTTGGGTATTTGCTGAATTCCCTGATACATGGTGGCTCGTAGCAGGGATTGCAACCACTCTGGTTTCAATAGTATTTGTAACTCTGTTTCCAGTTATCATACTCCCGATCTTCAATAAATATGATCCAATTGAAGATGAAAAATTAATCAGCCAGCTATCTGAAATTTTAAACAAAGCTGGCTTAAAGCCCAGTGGATTTTTCAAGCAAGATATGAGTCGTCAGACAAAAAAAGAGAATGCATTTCTAGCTGGCCTGGGTAAAACCAGAAGAGTGGTAATTGCAGATAACTTACTGACGCATATGAATCTACCTGAAATAACATCTGTCATTGCACACGAAGTTGGCCATTACCGTTTTGCTCATTTACCAAAAAATATTGTTATTGGCACCATTCAGCAATTGATCACGTTCTATTTGCTCAATATGATTA
>JBJKZU010000079.1:0-5179 GCA_045569095.1 Fidelibacterota bacterium | reverse complement strand
CACAAGAAAAATAATGAAAACAATTCCGATGATTTTAATAATCCGGTACATTTACATTGACCAACCTTTGCGATATTTCTTGTCAATATACCGATTGGCCATATCCAGATTGGTAAAGCGCATATTGGGGCCATCCCACTGCAAGGTGGTATTTTTATCGGCAATACGGAGAGCAATACAACCAAGCAACATTGTTTCGGTCAGTTTTCCAGCATAATCAAAATTAGATGTTGTCGGCGAACCTGTCTTGCACGCTGCGATCCATTCTTCCCGGATCCCTGCTGATCTAGGTATTGTTTTTGGAGGTGGATCAAAATCTTTCATTCTGGCCTCTGGAAGTAGTACTGGATCACTGCCATAAGTACCACAGGATAATTTCCCCTTTGTACCAACAAAAAGAACACCACCGCCATTATCTCCCATTCGCTCTCCATCTTTCAGGTCTTCTGGTCGCGGTGGTCGAAGACCTCCATCATACCAAACAAGTTTTACTGGGACCATACTTTTACGCGCGGGGAATTGATATGTTACCATAGATGACTGGGGGTAGGTTTCATTATTTACCGGGCTTGAACTAGCCTGTACACTGATCGGATCGCCAAGTTTCAATGCCCAGAATGGTTGGTCCATTAGGTGCGCACCCATATCACCTAAGGCGCCGGTACCATAATCAAGCCAACCACGCCAGCTAAATGGTAAATAGGCTGGATGGTACGGCCGTTTCGGTGCCGGTCCCTGCCATAGATCCCAATCCAATGTGGAAGGTACTACAAGATTTTCTTTTGGGCGATCTATACCCTGGGGCCAAATGGGTCGGTTTGTCCAGACATGCGTCTCATAGACGTCTCCGATGGCCCCGCTCCAAATCCATTCATTAATTAACCGTGCTCCTTCGCCAGCATGCCCTTGGTTACCCATCTGTGTTGCGACTTTCATCGCCCTAGCCGTTTCGGCAAGTTTTCGAGCCTCTTGAACCGTGTGAGTTAGCGGTTTTTGCACATAGGCATGTTTACCCATCTTCATAGCCATCATTGCGGCAACAGCGTGAGTATGGTCCGGTGTACTGATAGTTACGGCATCAATCTCTTTTTCCTGATCAAGCAGCACACGAAAATCCTTATAACGTTTAGCCTTAGGAAATTTATTGTAAGCTTTTGCGGCCCGTTCATCATCGACATCACAAAGAGCATAGATATTTTCAGAATTAACACCAATTGTATCTTTATAGCCCATACCACCAACCCCGATACAGGCCATATTCAATTTATCACTTGGGGCAGTATACCCATTGCCTCCCAAAACAAAGCGCGGTACAATGGTAAAAGCTGCAGCTGCGACAGTTTTGCCGATAAATTCCCTTCTGGAAATAGACCGTATTTTCTTTTTGTCGATCATGTTTTGACCCGAGATAGAATCTTATGGCTAATTTCTTCGATCTTTACTAGTACGTCTTTCTGTACCACTTCTATTATTACTATCTATTGGATGATCCTTTTTTCTGCGATGGTCACCTCTACGATCTTTGTTCTTTCTTTTTTCTTCCATTTTACTTTCCTCTCTTTCCTAATTAATATACCACTATTTTTGAAACTTACGGATGGCAACGTAAGAATCAAGCCTCAGAATCATATTGGTTATGCTTCAGATATTTGCTGTCCATTCGTCCCAAAGGATACCATAGTCATAACACCAGTAAATATACGGTTAATTATCTCCAAACGCTGATTTTCGTCATTTGTCTCAATAAGCTGTTGTTTTATTTTGTTAGGTAGATTTATAAACTCGATAAAATCAAAAGATCGACTTTTGGACATATGGCGCTCCATATCTTCGTTCAAGCCAAGTTTCAACAAAATATGTAAGTATTGATCTCTTGTCTTATCCAATAAATCTGCTGAAGCAGATTCATTGTCTTCAAGGTATGTTACCTTACCAATCCAAAGCTGATTGTTTTCCTGCGTTTTTTCTTTGATCCGAAAACACTGCAATCCTTGGACGATAATATCATATTCACCAGTGGGGTGTTCTTTCAATACCCGGATTATCTTTACACTGCAGCCAATACTTTTTACCCCCTTGTCATCTTTTAACACAATCCCAAATGGATCACCCGTTTTAATACTATCCTTTATCATCTGCTTGTAACGCGGTTCAAATATATGTAATGGAATACGCTCCTTTGGCACCGCGACGATATTTAAAGGAAATAAGGGGATATTATCCATAAAATAAATCCATATTATTGATCTATTTTTAACAAGTAATCCCAAAACGACTGACCATCAATTTCAGGGTCATTATTGATCTCTATTATTTCCATATCATGAAAATATTGATCGTAAACAGACTCCCGTTCATGGGCTAAGGGTGTTTCGCAAAAACAGGTTTCACACCATTCTACAACCAATGGTTTAGTCAATATTGCTTTTCGAATCGATGACACAATCTCTCGGCCATCTGGTTTCTGGCCTGTGATAGTTCCATCACTCAGTTTGTGGTAAAATTCACCCATCTTTTCTTTTAACATTGTTGCTTTTACATGATAACGCATATGGCAATTTAATCTTTGTGATGTGTTTCCGGTCTCACTTGGGCAAGTCTATCTCCATATCTGCTATAACATAGGCCATAACGGCTAAGGCAGCAACACAATGATTGAATTCATTAAAATCAATTTTATCAAAGGTGTCAGCATTGGTGTGAGATTAGCAATAACACCATTACACTACGGATAAGTTTTATCAAATGATTCTTAATTATGCGAACCCTTGCGATTTTAATCACTATTATTATTTATAAAGTCTACCACTAGGCGGGCAAGTTCTGGTCCTTTTTCCTCTTGTAAAAAATGTCCGGCACCCTTGATGGTTGTGTGCAACTGGTCTCGTGTTCCAGGTATTAGTTTCTGGAAATAACGATCGCCGCCGGCTGTGATAGGATCAGAATCACTGAAAGCAGTCAAAAATGGTTTATCCCATTGTTTCAACACATCCCAGGCTTTACGGTTCGGCTCAGAAGCTGGATCGCTCGGGCTTGTTGGAACCAGCATAGGAAAGCGCCGGGCACCAGCCTTGTATTCTTCACTTGGGAACGGAGCATCATAGGCATCCCGTACTTCTGCGCTCATTTCTTCCACACAGCCTGATGCAATAATTTTTCCCACCTTGAAAACAGGTGTATTTTGAGAAAATTGCTGCCATTTAATGAACGCTTCCGGCGTTTTATATTCGCCAGTGGGCAAGAATGTATTGGCCGCCACAATGCGTTTGAACCTGTCCTCATGTTCCGCAACAATGCGCAGACCGATTAAACCACCCCAATCCTGACAGAAAAGTGTAATATGTTTAAGATCCAGTTCCTGGACCAAAGATGTCATCCAATCTACATGTTTTTGATAAGTGTAATCTTCCTGATTGGCTGGCTTATCAGATTTTCCAAAACCTACCAGATCTGGTACAACAACCCGATATCCTGCATCTGCAATAATAGGTATCATTTTGCGGTATATATAGGACCAAGAAGGTTCCCCATGAATAAGTAAAACCGTTTCATTTTCACTTGTTCCTTCATCCAAGTAGTGTATCCGCACCTCATCATATTGTAGATAATGCGATTCAAAAGGATAATCAGACAGATCAGTAAATCTGTCATCGGGTGTACGTAAAATTTCCATTTCCTCAATCAACTCCGTTTTAATATCAAAAGAAAATGATGCTGATACCAGCTAGAACCATTCCCAACCCTTTCCGCTGGTATTCCTACAGACCTACCATTCGGACATTGGGTTGAGCAAACATAACATCATTGAATACTTCTACAAAAACAAATAATCCATTCACCGGAAAAAACAGCCAGCTAAAAGTTTTATTTTGCAGATCTTGCTATTGGTAACAGTGATAAGTAGCGCAATAATATCATAGGCAGGGAATCAGATAACCCAATCGGGATCATTTAAATTAAAAATCGAAATAATTACAAAAATAATAGCAGTACTTACTTTACCATATAGGATATAGCTGCCTATTCTTTTCGGGTGAGAATTATTAATGAATCCTTCAGTTCAAGCTCAAATCCAGTTCGCACAACGGAGGTGATCCTTTAGTTCCGCATCCCCAAAATTCAGAGCATTTCTCCCTTTTCGAATCCATTTAACAGATAAATCATCATTGAGAATAACGATTGCGGGCATGATTTCCTCTGGTGATAAAATTAAGTCCAGTTTTTTTGCGATAGAAAAATTTTGATCAGGAATGAACGGGAAAGGAAATTCCGTATTGAATTTTACTTCCTGCACTGCTTTATTGCTGCCAGGGGATAGTACCAGAAAACTGGCATTGCATTTCTCAAAATCACCCAGTTGTTCCTTAATCCTGAGCAATTGCTGCCGGCATACCGCACACCAGGTTGCTTTAATGGTTATGACAATCATGATGTGTGCATTCGCTAATGCTGCGACATCGATCTCATTCCCTACAGACGAAATAACAGTTGCTGGAAAATAAACTTCCTGTTTGGTTGAATCCGTCTCAAAACTTGATCCAAATACAATACCACAAAAAAATATTGCACTGAGTTTCATTTTGTGTGTCAAGATGTTCTTTTTCATACTATTTGACTAAGAGCATTTTTTTCGCTTGAAAATAATTGCCGCTGGAGATGCGGGCAATATAAATACCGCTGGGATAATCAGTCGCATTCCATTCTATACTGTGTTTCCCGCTTGATAATTTTTCATTGACCAATGTTGTTAATTCAGCACCATTAATGTCATAGATCTTTACACTTACAAATTCGGATGTAGGAATAGTATAATTTAATGTTGTCACTGGATTAAATGGATTGGGATAGTTGTAGGAAAGACTGTTATAACCAGGTATTTGTTCTGGTGAAGCCACGCTAAGCGGGTTGGAATTCACATAAATATCGTATTGCCGGATATCGGTCTTTCCCATACCATAAACCACTTCATTGCCCAATTCAAAATCGGAAAAATATTCGTTAGGGTCCAGCATATCCTGGCTAACCAAGTGATTTACAAAATTATGGACTCCCAATACACCGCTGTATTGGGGCACTGCTGATATAAATGCGAAATAAGTCCATGAATCCCAATTGGCTTGGTAAAGATAATAATCGATACCATCAAAAGTAACTGTACCGATAATATTTCCTGCAGGAC
>JBJKZU010000078.1:0-21952 GCA_045569095.1 Fidelibacterota bacterium | reverse complement strand
ATTGCCGAAACAAACCCAAGCTTGAGCGTCGCGGTGGTGAGCAAGGTTTACCCCATGCGGAGTCATACTGTAGCGGCAGAGGGCGGCGCGGCTGCTGTTATTAAAGATAATGATTCTTTGGAAAACCATATAAACGATACCATTGCAGGCGGTGACTGGATGTGCGATCAGGACGCCGTGGAACTTTTTGTGAACGAAGCTCCCAGAGAATTGATCCAGATGGAGCACTGGGGTTGTCCGTGGAGTCGGGAAACGGATGGAACAGTGGCCACTCGACCCTTCGGGGGGATGAAGATTGAGCGGACATGGTTTGCTGCCGATAAAACCGGGTTTCACATGCTCCACACCCTTTTTCAAACTTCCCTTAAGTACAACAACATTACCCGCTACGATGAATGGTTTGCCACAAAGATTTTGGTGGAGAATAGCCGGTGCCAAGGTGTAGCTGCAATCGAACTTCGTTCCGGTAAGGTGGCCGCGATTACAGGTAAGTCGGTGATAATGTGTACTGGCGGGGCTGGCCGGGTTTTTCCATTCACTACCAACGGTGCCATCAAAACAGGCGACGGGATGTCTATGGCGTACCGGGCCGGCATTCCCCTTAAAGATATGGAATTTATCCAGTACCATCCCACTGGACTGCCAGGAACGGGTATTCTTATTACGGAAGCTGCCCGAGGGGAAGGTGGAATCATGGTGAATAAAGACGGGTATAGGTATCTTCAGGATTACGATTTGGGCAAGCCACTAGATATTAATAATTTAAAGCATCCAGTAAAAAAAAGCATGGAACTTGGTCCCCGGGATCGCCTGAGTCAGGCTTTTGTGGCGGAAAGGGAAAAAGGAAGAACCATATCTGGCCCATATGGTCACGTAGTCCATCTCGACATCCGTCACTTGGGTGAAAAGAAAATTGATAAAAAGATTCCCTTTGTTCGGGAGTTATCCAAAAATTACGCTGGCATAGATCCGGTCTACGAACCAATCCCAGTGAGACCAGTTGTTCATTACATGATGGGAGGTATTGATACTGACATCACTGGGGAGACTGCCCTTCCTGGTTTTTACGCAGCTGGAGAGTGTGCCTGCGTCTCTATTAATGGGGCTAACCGCCTGGGATCGAACTCCCTGACGGAACTTCTGGTTTTTGGAAATCGCACGGGGAAGGCAGCGGCCCAGTTTGCATTGGATAGCCCCAGTCTTAACATGGCCTCGCTGGAACTGCAAGCTGCAGAAGAACAGGAACGAATCAGCAAAAACTTTTTAAGAAAAGAGGGAGGATCTGAAAGAATTTTTACTCTTCGGCAAGAAATGAACGAAACCATGGAAACGAGCGCCGGCATCTATCGCTCAGAAAAAAGTTTGAAGGATTCATGCAATAAAATAAAAGAACTTAAAGATCGATTTTCCAATATTATAATAGAAGATAGAAGTTTTAGTTTTAACACTGAACTGATTTCAGCGTTGGAACTAGAGTTCATGCTGGATGTTGCAGAAGCTATCTCTTACAGTGCCCTAGAAAGAACGGAAAGCAGAGGCTCTCATCAACGAACTGATTTCCCAGGAAGGGATGATAAAAATTTTTTAAAGCATTCTTTGGCATATCATAATGATGTCGAACCCCGCATTGATTATAAAGATGTAGTGATTACTAAATGGCCACCTGGAGAGAGGGTTTATGGAAAGGAATCATAAGGTATAATAAATGGCAGAAACCATGCAATTGGAAATATTCCGCTATCACCCGGAAAAAGATAGCGAACCCACCTTTCAAATCTTTGAAGTTCCGTTCCGTGAAGACTGGGTGGTACTAGATGCCATCAATCACATTAAAGACGAGATCGATGGAACGCTTTCCTACCGCTGGTCCTGCCAGATGGGTGTATGCGGCAGCTGCGGAATAATGATCAACAACGTACCAAAATTGTCTTGCGCTGCATTCCTTAAAGATTATTACCCAGATAAAATCAGTATAGAACCATTAACAGGATTTCCAGTAGAGCGAGATCTTATCTTCGAAATGGATGACTTTATGACAAAACTTACAGAGATACAGCCATATATCATCCGGAAGGAAGGTGAAGAGAAGCCACTAGATGAAGGTGAATACCTTCAGTCCCCTGCTGAACTGGCTCACTTCAAACAGTACTCCATGTGTATTAACTGCATGCTTTGTTATGCTGCCTGTCCTGTATATGCCTTAGATTCGTCCTTTGTCGGACCTGCCGCAATCGCACTCGGACAGAGATACAATATGGACACTCGAGACCAGGGTCGGGATGCCCGCCAGGAACTCATTGCTAGTAATGAGGGAATCTGGGAATGTACTTTTGTAGGAGAGTGTAGCGCAGTCTGTCCAAAAGATGTGGATCCAGCAGCGGCAATTCAGCGGGCAAAAATATCCAGCACTGTTGACTGGTTTAAGGATGTTTTGATCCCGTGGGGAAAAAAGTGATGAGTACCTACCACAGAACCGTACCTAATACATGGTGGCTTCAGCGCAGACCGTATATTTTATTCATGATTAGGGAGCTAACCAGTGTATTCGTTGCCGGGTATTGTATTTTTCTACTAGTATTAGTTTACAAACTAACACAAGGGGCAGACGTATATGGAAATTTCATGGCTGCTATGAAATCACCCATTAGTGTTGTGCTGCATCTTATCACGCTCGTTTTTGTGCTATACCATACAATTACCTGGTTTAACCTGACGCCAAAAATTCTCGTGGTTTACAGAGGTGAAGAGCGGATTCCCCAAGGACTAGTGGCGGGGACGTTCTACGTAGGGTGGCTAGTAATTTCTGCTATTGTTGCGTGGCTAGTATTGGGAGTGTAGAGATGGCGAAGTCCAATGAGCCGATCTGGTGGTCACTATTTTCAGCTGGTGGCATGGTAGCCGCTATGATCTTTCCCATCCTTATCATCATAACGGGTATATTGGTACCATTTGGATTGGCAGGCGGAGATGATTCTCTAAATTTTCAAAGAATTCATAAAGCCATATCCCAAAATGAATCTGTAAAACTGATCCTTTTTATCGTAATTAGCCTGCCGCTTTTCCACTGGGCTCACCGCTTCCGCTTCACCCTTGTAGATGTGGGACTTAAATCCATGAGCACTCTCATATCTATCCTTTGCTATGGTGGAGCGATTGCTGGAACAATTGTCTCAGCAGTTATATTCTGGAATATTTAAGAGATATATAAATTTAGGGAAAGTGAGGAAAAATCCCTTGATGATAGGAATCCTGCTATAAATAATGCTTTAAGTTTAGTATGTGTTTTATACAATGTGTTGTTTTACAATTGCATGCCCCCAGTACACATTAAAATTACCTATAATTGTATGATACTTGTAATAGAGCGTGTTGTAAACAGGTATTAGACCCAATAATTCAGCTATATATATTTCAATAATTATTAAAAAGCTATTCTTGAGGCTTTTTTTACTTCAGCCTAAAATTAACTGGGATTGATATCCAAACACCAACCGGCCTTTCACGTTGTTTTGCGGGTCTAAAACGTGTTTTTCGGATTGCTGAAATTGCTGCTTCATCCAAACCAGTATTAGGGATTCCTTTTAATATTAATGTGTCTTTTACACGTCCTCTTTTATCAATGAATACCTGTACAACAACCGTCCCCTCAATACCGGCTTCCTGAGCTATTTCAGGGTATACAGGTCGGATGTTTGAGAGAGGTTGCGGTGGATCATCATAAGGTATGAATTTTACTCTCGGGCCATCCGGCGGCGGCGGCGGCGCATCCCACGCTTCGAAATTATCCAGATCTGTTTCTTCAATTGTTAAATCATCGGCAAGGTCTTCATCTTCAGATTCTACAGGAACTGATGGTCGCGCAGGAGGGGGAGGGCGTTCAATTTGCTGAGTTTGTGGTATATTTTCTATCAGAATTTCTTGTAATTCAACGTCTTCCAGCTTAAGGAGACCCAAATATCTTGGATAGATTAAAAATGTTAAAACTAGGAACAAAACACTGCCTAGGGTAGCCAATCTAATTATGATCGGATATTTGTATTTTATAGGTAAAATTGCTGGTCCAAATAACATTATTTATTAGTCTACAGCTGTTTTCGATGAATAATTAAGCATAAGAGCATCAGCTTTCCGTAGTTCGGTGTGGATATCAGAAATTAAACCCATTCGTGCTGCTTTATCAGCTTTGATTGATACAGTGAGTTGGGGGTCGGCAGCCCGCTTGGTATACATTATATGTCGTACATTACTAGAACGAACCAATTTATCCTCAATTGAAATTTGACCTTGTTTTGATACCCATATATGAGCTGTATGCCTTTTTGATTTTAATTTTTGTATGCGTTTAGCTTTGGGTAATTCCACATCTAAGCCAGAGTACTCACGTAGCACAGTTGTAACCATAAAAAATATAAGTAGCATGAAAATAATATCTGGCATGGATGCAGTGGGGATATCACTGCTGATTTTCACTTTTTTATTAAGTTTCATTATTCTGAGTCGGCAATTGAAATTCGCGTTGCGTTGGCACGTTTTAATTGATCAATTACCGCAACGTAATCTCCATACTTTGTTTTTTCATGAGCTTTTACTGAAATTATTAGTTTATCATTTTTGGCAAGTCTGCGTCGGATCTCACGATTAACGTCTTTAATTGCGATTGGCTCTCCGCCAAGTAGAACCTTACCTTGAGAATTTATTAGACAATTAAGGATATTTGTTTTTTTGATTTCAAGTTCTTCACCTTCCGCCGGTAAAATAATTCCGAGACCCTTATCCATATCAATAGTGGTTGTAACAAGAAAAAATATTAGTAGTAAAAAAGCGATATCCGCCATGGATGAAGTCGGGATTTCACCCCCTCTAAATCTTCTTTTTGCCATTTAAATCAAAGGAAGGTTTTAATAAACTAAGGGAATTCTAGCTTTGAGCTAACTTCTCATATTCCAAGTGTAGCTGATCCATAAACTTTACTGAATTTTCTTCCATATCAAGTATCAGTTTATCAATCATGGAAACAAAAAAGTTTTGAAATATCTGGATAATCATTGCAACGATTAAACCAAATGCGGTTGTGAGTAGTGCCTGTGATATACCACCCGCTACAACAGCTGGCGAAATATCATTGGCTGCAGCAATAGCATCAAAGGCATTAACCATTCCCGCCACTGTTCCAGTAAAGCCAAGCATTGGAGCAATAGTAATGACTGCATTCATCCAAATCATATTTTTTTCCAGGAAAGACATTTCTAATCCACCGGCATCTTGGACCGCTTTCTCTACTTCGCGAAGACCACGATGAAATCTTGAGAGACCAGCATGAAAAATTCCAGCTACTGGTCCTTGGGTATTATTGCAAAGTTCAATTGTATTATCGATACCTTCATTATCTAAAGATTTAATAACGTCATCAAAAAATTCCTTCGTATTTGTGGATGACATAATCAATGTATAGAACCGTTCCCCAGAAATACCAAGTCCCGCAATCAGTAGTAATAGTATTGGCCACATAAAAGGCCCGCCGTTTACGAAATATTCTACCATTATTATTATAACCTCCCTTTAAACATATCATTATTTATTTTTGACATAAGACCAGAAATTTAAATGCTATTTAAGTATGTATACACTTTCTTTTTAAGAAAATAAGGTTCATTGATTAATTATTTCTAAGTCAATGCTTCGATTGCATCTTGTTCGCTAGTATAAATCTTTGAATAATTAGTTATACCCATAATATTGAATGTTTTCTCAACAATTGGCGCGACATTATAATAACCTATTTTTCCATTAACGCCCTGTAAGTCCTCGATAACTTCTATAAGAATGGAGACACCGATGCTATTAACCATTTTAGTATCCTCCATATTAATTAATAATTTTCTTTTGCCTTCAGATATACTTTGTTTACAAATAGAAGCCACTCGGTCTCCACCAAAATTATTTAAGTACCCGCTTGTTTCTAGGATGGTTATATCACCTTCTTCACGAACTTTAATATTAAAATCACTCATGATCTGATTTTCCTCCCTTTTATAATTATCTATTTTTTGTCATTGTGACGGTTGTGCCATCCTGGCTGGATTGAAACTCAACTGTATCCATTAGTTCTTTCATCAATTGAAGTCCCCAACCACGCTTATGATCAGTTTTAAATTTATCCTCGATCTTAGGTATGGCTACAACTTCATCATCAAAGCCAATACCTTTATCACCTACTTTTATTATAAGTTTTTCGGGATCGATAATATATTGAATGAAAATATTATCTTTGGTTTTTGAATGTTCAAAGGCATTAATACAGGCTTCAATTAAGGCCATGCTGATCTCGTCTGTTTTATCTCCATCCAAATCCATACGTTTTGCGATAACTTCTGCAGTTTTGGTTGCTGCAAGCTCCATGTCTTGCATCACGGGCAGTGTGAGCTCTACTGTTGGATTAGTCATAAATAAATTCCTCCTTAAAATATCTAGGCTTGCGCGACTTTTTTATAATCCTTTTCCTCTAATTCCTTCTTCGCTTTCTTATCTTCATTAGGCTGTTTTTCAAAAACTATAAATGTTATATCATCAGGATTTTGAGAACCACCGAGCCAATCATCGGCAAGGTCAATTAGCGCTTGTTTAACTTGCGCTGCTCCTAAATGCGCTGTTTTTTCAATGCAGTCCATTACTGGTTGATAATCCAGCAAATTTCCTTCCAAATCCGGAGCTTCGGGTAGTCCATCTGAAAGCAGCACCAATACATCTCCTTTACTAAATGGTTTCTCCACCAGTTCAAATTGTTCGTTATCCAATCCGCCTAATGGGAGATTACGGATCTCAATTTCTTGTACAGATTGTGTTTTTGCAGAGTACAGATAAGCTGGTGGCATTGCAGCTGCACTAATATAAAGGTTATCATTTTTGAAAATACACACACTTAAGCTCATACGTAGACGTCCCGTGTCAACTCGGCGTACTACTTTATTGAGCCGGTGGAGAATATCGTCGGGTGAATTAGACTCTATACCTGCGAGACCGGCCTTAGTTATTGATACCATCATTCCTGATTGAGAACCATGTCCTGTAGCATCTCCACAGACCGCATAAAAACTTCCATCCTCTAGTTCGAAAAAGTCATAGTAATCACCACCAACTTCAGTAGATGTTCGCATAAATGCCTTAATATCCATTCCTACATAATCTGGTATTTTCTTAGCAATCATCCTTAATTGAAATTCCCTTGCCTCAGCAAGTTCATGGTCTTTACGTTTATTTTCAAGTGATTTACGTCTTAATCGGTCTGCTCCATAAAACCCTGATGCACTCAGTCCAATAATAGCAAAAAAGTAAAAGGTGTAGGCATACCATGTCTTCCAGATTGGTGGTTTAACGCGGACTCTTATAGTGTAAGGATTATTATTCCAAATACCATCATTATTACTTGCCCTGAATTGAAAAGTATAATCATCTGGCTCAAGGCGTTGGAAGGTCACTGTCCGATTGGTCCCATTATCCACCCAGTTATTTAAGTAATTATCTAGTGTATATTGATACCGATTTTTTGCAGATTTGTTAAAAGAAAGACCAACAAAGTTGATATTTAATGTTTGAACTTGATGGCCAATCGAAAGCTGGTTGTTTGTGAAATCGATAAAATTTCGATTACCTTCATAATCAATAGTTTCGATCAAATTGATAGCTAATTTTGGCATTATCTCATTGATTGTTATTTCTGAAGGATTTACTCTAGTTAGGCCCTGAACGCTTCCAAAGTATAACATTCCATCATCGTTAATATCTACAGTCCGAGCATTAAAGATATCAGCAGGTAAACCATCACTATTATCAAACACCCTTACATTACCATCGGCATGCAAGCGTGCAATTCCTCTTCTGGTGCCAAACCATATACCACCAGAG
Organism: Fidelibacterota bacterium; assembly: GCA_045569095.1. Lineage (GTDB taxonomy): Bacteria > Fidelibacterota > Marinisomatia > Marinisomatales > TCS55. The sequence goes on along the minus strand of JBJKZU010000078.1, from coordinate 14,050 downwards.
TTGTCAGATATAATGGATACTACTGTAGCGCTAGGTAAACCATTGTCAATTGACCATCGATCAAAATTGTCGTTTTCGCGATTATAACGAAATAATCCTTCTCCCGATGTTCCAATCCAGATATTATTATTTACATCACCAACAATTGTATTTACAGAATTTGATGAAAAACTTTTTGGATCGTCTTTATCTATAATATAGCGTTTCACAAGTTCTATTTTTTCATATTTTATTTGACGATCATTAATATATCTACTTGAATTTTCCATCTTTATCCTGAAAAGGCCGGTTGATTCTGTACCAACCCACAACTCACCAGTTTCTAGATCTCGAAAAATTGCTGATGGTCTGGATAGATAATCATTTTGAACATTATCTTTATATTTATATACAGAAAATTTTGGTTCATTTTCAGTATGTTCAAGCATAGTGCATTTAATTATCCCAGCAGTTGTTGCAAACCATATATTTTCATAGTTAGGTCCATTTTTGTTTTTAACGTATTCTTGGAAAATTGAATTGACTTTTCCTTGAAGTTTTGACCCAGATGTTTCATCAATAAATTCATAAAAACGTTGGTATGTATTTTCCATTGGATTTATCAATGTTGCCCCTAAAGACTGACTTGCAGCCCATACTCGCCCATCATTTAATATTGCTAAAGGACCAGTTTCTTTGTTTAATAGAGAATTAGCATTAGTTGGATCAGCAGTAAATTGTTTTATTACATGTCCATCTTTAGATAATTGATCAACGCCATTTTCATGGGCAGCCCATATAGAATTATCAGGGGCTATTTTTACTGCACTCACATTGCTGCCATTTAGATTATTTTCAGTTATAAAATTTTGGGTAGTTTTTATTTTTTGATTAAGCCCAACTCTAGTTGCTACCCACATATTGTTCATTTCATCGAAGTAAAGATCATTCACTTTAACATTTGTAAACGAAGAAGGCTCTTTAGTTTCAGATAAAACGCCATTTTTGTCTGGCTGCAATAATTTAAAATTATCATCTAGAACTAGCCCCATCTGAGCAAAGAAAACTGCTGTATTAAAAAGTGTTAGACCTGGGAATGCAAGAACATCAACCCACAAATTTCCACTGGGATCCACATACATTTTATTGATGTTCTGACCAAAAATATAATCCCACATCAGATCATCAAATAAATCAAAAGTTGCATTATAATAAACTATCCCAGCAGTGGTAGCCATCCAAAATCCGTCCATGGTTGGATTGGGTCCAAAATCAAGAAGTTGTTTAACTGCATAAGTGCCCAACATAGATATCCAAGTTGTGCCAGCAAGACGAGTGATAGAAAGATCACCAATATTTATTTTATCCAAGCCTTGGGGTGTCCCTACATAAATATTATTATTTTTAATGAGCAGGGTATTGACATGATTGTCAGAGATTGAATTCTGGTAATACTCCAAACTTAAAAACCTTGTAAAAAAATCTTTATCCTTGCGGTAGTAATTGAGGCCATTTGTTGTACCAATCCATATGTTTCCAGATGTATCTACCACAATTGGATTACATTGATTTTCATCAAAACTGTTGGAAGAAATTGAATATGGATCACTTGGCGTAAACCTATAATTAACGATATTACCAGTGTTTTTTTCAATGGTATAAACACCACTACTTTTTGTAGCAATCCATAATAGTCCTTCTTTATCCTGGGTTAGAAAAATTGGACGGCTATCTGTAGAAAATCGTTGGAACGAATTTTTTCCGTAGTGGTATAAATCAACGCCTTTATCTGTTAGCGCCCATACATCTCCATCCTGATCCTTGAAGATGTCCCAAATTCGATTACCGGATAATGCAGTGGTGTCAAATGGATTTGAATTGTAGTTTTTTACCTCATAACCATCATAGCGGTTAAAACCCTCATCAGTGGCTAACCAAACAAAGCCATACCTGTCATCTGTGACCGCGCGAATATCATTATCAGAAAGACCATTACGAGTGGTGATAATTTCAAACTGGTATTCGTTCTCTGCGGCGCATAGAAAGCTTAGATAAAATATCTGAACGCAGATGAAAATAAACTGAATACTATGATTCATTTTTAATTATAAAATTACAATTTGAATTTAATCGGTAACACAAACCGAACAGGAACTGCTTTTCCTTCTTGGTAGCCTGGTTCAAATTCTATTTCTTTTTCAACCACGCGTATAGCTTCTTCATCTAATATTTTTGCTACAGACTTCAATATTTTCGGATCCTCAACCTTCCCTTCCGAATTCACTATAAAGCCTATATAAACCACTCCCTGCATGCCCATTTGTTTGGCAATATTGGGATATTTTATTTTTTTCCCTACAGCTGCGAAACCACCTTTGATGATAGGCATTTTTTCTACATTGAGGTATATGCTATCTTTGTCCATTTGCTGGCCAAATAGTATTGAAAAGCAAAACAAGAAAATTGGTAATGATTTATTTTTCATTTCTTTCACATAATATTAGTTAAAGGGTTAATTTTATTATTTAGAGGTAATAAACAAAAGTTATTAATGTTTTTTGATATTTGCTCTTTTTTTATTTTTTATGATATATAGATCAATTTATTATTAGAAATTTTTCTGCTTGATCAAAATGGTTTAAAGTTTGGTTGATTTGATTATCTGTCATCAATCTAACTCCCCATTGCGCGTCTTTTCCCCATTTAGCACCTGCAATTTCAGATTTAATAATATTTTTTATATATTCTTCATCTAATATCCATTCTGTAGAGTCAGGCTCTATTTCCAATTCATTTAAATATTCTAAAAATTTATCGTATTGGTCATTAGCGATTTCCCAAGAATCTCTAAAATTTTCGTAGTTTTCTAATGAGTCAATATTCTGTGATGCAAACTTTGTTCCCCAATTAAATAAAGGCCTTTTTGGATTTCCAATCAGTTTTTGTGTACTTTTCTGTAGTGTTAATTTCCAGGGTATATATTCATCGGGTGTAATACCACCTCCACCATAAACAGTTCGTCCGTTACGGGTTTTGTATTTTGGTCGCAATTCATTCAGAGAGTCAATTATGGTTTCACGGTTTTTTTCATATAGTTCTGCATAATATTGTCTGGTATTACCATCTTCAAAAGGGCGCTGGATTAAACGGCCACTAGGTGTGAAATAACGAGCAATCGTCACACGAATAGCAGATCCATCTCTTAATCCCATTTGTCGCTGCACAAGGCCTTTTCCAAAGCTTGTTTCGCCAACAATTAAACCGCGATCAAGATCTTGTACAGCACCAGCTACAATTTCGCTGGCACTTGCAGAGCCACGATTTAATAATATAATTAGTGGGAAATCTTCCCTGCCCTTGGATGGCTTGGAAAGAAAAACCTCGTTTGTGTTATTATGTTTTCCAATTGTGTAAACAAGTGTATCCCTGGTTGCGATAAACATATTTGCTATTTCTGCTGCTTGCTCTAGAAAACCACCACTATTGTTTCTCAGATCCAAAATCATACGTTTCATACCATTATCATCTAGTTTTTTCAGCGCATTTCTAATTTCTTCTGATGATGTTGCTGTAAATCTAGTTAACCAAATGTAGCCAGTTTGATCATCTAGCATTAGCGCTGCACGGACACTATAAATAGGAATAACATCTCGAATGATGGTCACTTCAAAAGATTCGGAGCCAATTCTCGCAATTTTAAGGTTAACACTTGTACCTTTAGATCCACGGAGTGTTTTCATAACTTCATCTTTAGTAATGCCGTATGCATCTTCTCCGTCAATTTCAATTATGCGATCTCCGGGCTGAAGACCAACACGTTCTGAAGGACTATCTGCAACTGGTGCAATAACTGTTATATATCCTTCCAATACATCGAATTCTATACCAATGCCTTGGAATTCCCCTCTAAATATTTCATCAATTTCCTCTTGTTTTTTGGGAGGGATGTAAACAGAGTGTGGATCTAATTTCTCCATAAATCCATGAAAAGCACCATTCCATATTTTATCCATATCAACATCTTCGTAATAATATTCATTCACATACTGAATAATTTGATTAAAAACCCGGAATTTGTTTTCAATTATACGGTAAGTGTCTTTGGATTCAGAATAAAGAATGCGAACTGTAGGTATGGTAAGGATAATTATTACCGTTGTAAGAAATGAAAACTTTACTTGTGATAGGTAACCTTTATTCATTTGTTAAAATGTATAAGTAAGTATTATTACTTGAAAATTAAAAACCAAAGTATATCATTGTCCTAAAAGATAATCCTGACAACGCCGATTCTGGTGAATCACTGATCTGAAATCGGTCATTAAGTTGCCATTGCCCAGCCCGGATAACTCCCTTATTGTAACCAATACTTAAGCGTAGCCCAACACGATCAGTGATTTGCCATTTTACTGCTACATATGGTTGAAAATTGAAAAAAGTACCGCTTAGATTGGTCATTCCTGCGCTAGATGCCTGTGGCGGTAGATATGATCCCTGTAGTGCATCGGTTGCAGCTTCTGGTGTGGTTCCTGTAGCATCAACTGTATATATCAAAGTATCATTTATAACTTGTCCGAAATTATTGCTGAAGCTTGCGTCCCAACGAGGTGTACCTGTATTTTGATCAATGGAAATAATAGTTCTACCGAGCCCAAACATCGCACCACTAGCGATTTCTAAATCACGAAAAATTGGCACAACATATTCCAGCGTTATTGCGCTAATCATAAATGTGAATTTTGCTTCTAATGTTGGTACAAATATTCCAGTATATATTGCAGTGAAATCACCTTGAGTTGTATCAATTACTCCTGGTTCTGGTTGATTAATTGTGATTGTATTTTGAATACCTTCTATTCCATTTGTATCAACAGCAAACAAAACGCTTAAAGCATTACTAATTCGAGATGTACCAATACCCGCGTAACCGCCCAATCTCCATCGGCCAGAAATTTGTGTAAATCCTTCACCGCCATGTATGACAAAGGGAGAATTGAAATTATCTGGATTAACGCCTACTTGCTTGAGTTTTGATGCACCAGGAATTGAGTCTAGTATCATGTACATTGGACTGTAACCTATTCCACCACCATAGTAATCTTCAACTGGATACAGATCGCTTTGCGCGAATATTACAATCGGTAGGACAAGTATGATCAACTTATATCGGTTCATGGAGCGCTTCGGATTCTATGCGAATCCAATATATCTTTGGAAATTTATCGTTTACTGTAGCAATTCGGTAGCGAAATGTTGCCAGATAATAAAATGGAATTAAACTTACCATTGTAAAGAATTTAGATCATCGTAGCAATTAGATATATACCAATTAGATAATAGACCGTTTCTGTGATATTATTGTATATTCCAGTATAGAAATCAATGCACAATTGTTTTCGCAAAAAGCCTCGGATGGTATTCCTAACTAATTTCCGAGGACCAATAATGTTATTGGTCCTATTGTTATCCGTGTCTCTCCCCGCCAAATCTATAAAACTTGCGGGCACATTTGACCTGAACGCAAATAATAATAGTGAGTTATTATTATTAAAAGGCGGGGGCTTGCAATACGTAGAAATTGAAGACAATGGCGACCATAGGGAAATTTGGTATTACCATCCTAATGGGGATCGATCTGCAGCTGTAATGGATGCGGTGCTAGCAAACATTAATGATGATCCAAATCCAGAATTAATTGCAATAATCTCCGCACCATCAATCGAAACAGATAAAAAAGTCCCTTGGCTTGTGGTTTTCAAATGGACTGGAACAAGATTTACATCGGAACCACTAGAGCGTTTTGATTTTCCAGGAGAAAAGGATCTTTTACGTCCATCAAATATAAATATTGCTGAAATTGATGGTAAGGTAACTCTTTCTGTCTCTTTTGGTAGTCCTTCCAGAAAGGCAGTTATCTTTAACTTATCAGAACAGCTTGGATCCCTGGTGATTGAATCTCCTATGATTTTTCAACCGGACATTTTAAAAAATGGCTATGGCCGAGTTTTTACTGCACTGTTTAATACAAATGATGGAGAAAATATTGCTGTTTTCAGTCCAGAAGGCGACATAATGAAAACAGCAATATTTTCAAGTACAGATGGAAAAGAAATAATTTCAGATTTACTTGTATTGAATGGAATGCAAAATCTGTATGCCCCTGATATTTGGGTTCATGACATTAGTTATAATGATGATCAGGGTGTTCTATTGCCATTTGAAAACGATCAAGTGCTTATGCTAAGTTTTACTGAAGGTGAATTATCTATATCACCAAGTGATTTTTCTGGCCAGGGATTATTTGCTATTTCTGACACCACATCCGCACAAGAAATTAATAAAGTTGTACTGGCCCGTATTGAAGCTGGTCTTTATAAAAAACTAGATGAAGAATTATCTGGTGAGACAAAAATAGACCAGATGACTATTGATTCCCTCATAAGTAATATTACCAAAATTGATTCTGCTTTCGTTGGGGATACTTTAATAATTCCTGCAACCATGGATTCAGCTGGCGGTTTTTATAGTTTTCAATGGTTAGTAAAGCCTCCTGTTGGAACGGTTTTTCAACCAAGAACAGGAATTATTAATTGGATACCCACCAGCAACCAAACAGGAGATAATATTTTTGCTTACCTTTCACAAATACGATTAGGTGAAAAACTTTTTAGTGTATCAACCCCATTTGGTAAACAACACAATATAATTCCTATTCTTTCTGATTCATTGTTTGCATTCAAATTATTTGTTAAAGATACAGTAGTGCCTGGTATGCTATTTGAACCTGATGAATTTATTACTTTGGAAGAAGAAATAGTTACAATCACAGTTGTAACCAGAGATACAACGATTAATCGTTATCATTTTGATGGTGAACATTTATTCAACTTAGATGTAAAATATGACATCTTTAAAAATAATGGACCAGCAGTCCTTACTACTAGTATTAAATCCAATCTATTTCTTTTAGATAGATCAGTAGCATCAAAGCTCACTTTTAACCGGAATGAAGACCCAGATAGCATTATAACAACAATAAATATTATACATGATCTTAAAAACAATACACTGGAGTTAACAAAGTCACCAACAAATGATTCGATTCCACAATCGTATAGCCCTGAGGATTGGAATTCAGAATGGTATCAATATCCTGAATATGTGTTTAACGGTTTTCCATCTAGCCTTTCAATGGATTCAATTGGTAGTAATCTTGAGTTTAATTTGGGCTTGGATTTTGTTATGCAACCATATGCAAATATTTCTGTTACCGTACCATTAGGATCAAATTCATATACGAGTGCATTTTCGTTCCCAAATGAGATATTAGTGAAAGAAATTCGTGTTGCAGTCGATTTAGATACACTAGGAAATACAGTAGTACGTTCTGCATTTGATCTCTATGGATCAGTTTCTGCGACTTCGTTAGCAGGTATTTTTGATTTGAAAGATAGAATACGATTTAACAAACAATTTTTAGAGGCAAAAAAACTTTTTAAAGGTGCTGGGTTTGAGAAATTTGATGTTTCAGAAACAACCAATGCAATTACCGATACAGTCTCAACTGATACAACAATGGTAGATTCAGTTTCTACTGATACAACAAGTGGCGCTATTAAAGATATTCCTGTCGTTTCTGATACATTAACATCATCACCGGATTCATTAACAATATCCCAGCCCCCGGATACGCTTAATGCTTCTGGACCAATTACAACGGTCAATGACACCAGTAATATAGTGCAGTCTGACAGCGTAGCAGTAAAACAAGAAGAAGAAACTCCACCGGGACAAAACGATAATACTCCATGATAGCCAGGAATAAGATTATTTCCCTGGTTCTATTATTATACTGTTTTGGGTTTTCTCGCGACCTAAAAATTTTACATATGGAGGGCACTTTTGATTTAGATGAAGATGGTCAATATGAATTTGCCTCAGTTGAGTTCGATAGAATTAATGGTCACAGTATTTCTATGATTAGGTATTATGAGATTGACATGGATGGTTTCCAGAATTTAACCTGGGAATTGGAGCTGCCGGATGGATTACTAGGGAGTTTTGTTGGAGTAAGGCTTGCTGACTTGGTTGGAGATGGTGTCCCTGAATTAATTGCAGTAGCCAACTTATCAGAAAATGGCGATGAAACCATTCTCCAGCCAATAATTTTCTATTATAAGTGGCACGATGATGGCTTTGGAGAAACTCCCGCAGGATTTTTAAACCTTGGAGATGAAAAATATTTTGTGCGTTGCTATAATTTTGATGTATTTAACTTGGATAATGATGATGATCAAGAAATCTTGTTATCACTTGGTAGTCCTTTACGGGGACTTTCTATAATTGATCTTGATGAGGAAGGTAATTTGATAATGATTGAGCGCTTGGAGCCAAGTGCTTTGAAAACTGGTATTGGTTTTGTTTATGGAGCTGCATTGGATTGGAACCGTGATGGCTATGATGAAATACTAAGTTTTAGTCCTGAAGGCAATGTTATGAAAATTCAACCATATTTTAATCGTAATGGGCGTCTAGTATTGGGAGAGTCAAAAAAAGAAATTATAACAGGTATGAATGGACCACTTCCTATGTCATTAGTTGTTTCCGATTGGGATTCTGATGGATTTAAGGATGTGTTATTGCCTTTTCAATCTGGGCATGTTGTTTCTATGACTTTGTCACCCGCTACTGTCGCAGTTGAGGTATTGCCTGTTGATGCTGGGCCTCTATCTGATATGAATGTAGCCGATATCAATTCTGATAATGTTGCTGATTTATTACTGATTTCTGGTGAAATGAATATGATAACGATGGCGATGGGATCGCTGGATACTGTTGATCTAGAGACGAGTTATTTTACGCTTGAAACTGATACAACCGGATCTCAAGTTTTTGCAACGATCCCAGTTACAGATAGGGGGGATTATTCAGGGTTTATTATTGCATCTAGTTGGAATGGAACCGAAAGTAATGTTTTTTTAACAGAGCTTGGCCAGCCGGAAATCGAAATGTCTGTGCCTGATGAGGAGGATGTTGTTGCGGCTCTTGATGAACAAATTGATCTCATCGATTTATTTCCAGAAATTAAACATGCAATGGATCTACCAAAGATGCCAAAGCCTGTTATTACAATAGGTCAACACTTACCACAAGGCGTTCTTCCACGACATGTATTAGCACTGAACCAACTATTTACTTATAAAATACCAGAAGATGAAGCACGAGAATTCTATAGTTTTCGCTGGCTAAATCCTCCTCCCAAAGGCATGTTTTTTCATTATGAAAGCAGATCAATACAATGGGTTCCTGATGATACGCAGCTTGGCGCATACAAATTAGGATACCGTATAGAGATGAAGGTTGGTGAATCTGTATCTCTTGAAGCAACCATACGAGATTCTTTACTCACTTATCAAATGGTGCCGGAATTAGAAGGGTATGATGAATATGTATGGATATATGTTAACGATCCGCCTATGTTTCTCACCACTCCGATTGGGACTGAATTTGTATCGAACACTACCTTTGCTTATACACCTGTTGTTCGTGATCGTAATGTTGATACTAGGGTTAAATACTATCTTGAATTAGCACCTGATGGTATGGTTCTTGGAGAAAATGGTGGCTTAGTATGGGAAACAGATAGTGCGGATGTCAGTGTTTATGATGTACGTCTTGTGGCTACAGATGGTTTTGATCGAGATGTGCAGGAATTCAGATTATTTGCCCGCGCTGGTGTAAAGATTGTATCAAGTGCACCAACAGATTGGAAGGTTAATCAACCCTACCAGTACCAAGTTGAAGTTTGGCGCCCAGAGTTGGCACAAGATATGAGAGTTGAATTATTGCACGGTCCAGTTGGTATGTCTATGAATAATGATTATTTAGTTACCTGGACACCGGAATTAACACAAATAGATACGCAATACTTTGCTGTAAAAGTAAGTCATGGCCTAGCACAGGATACGCAAAATGTAGCGGTGTTTATAAACCACCCACCAATGATATCTGCTGAACCACCTGCCATGAATGTAGTGAATGTTGGGGCTACGTGGGATTTTCAGTTGGAAGTATCAGACCCAAACATTGCCGATAAAGTCACCGTTACTGCTATCGAACTTCCTGATGGTATGCGAATTGATCCATTTACTTGGCGCCTACGTTGGGACCCTACTAATGAGGAACTTGATTTTTCTCATATGAGACTTGAAATCACAGATAGTAAAGAAATTTATTTTATTGATGCTGATTTTTATGTTAATGCGCCAATTAAAATTGTATCTGTTCCTACAATGACTGGGAATGTTGGTGAACCATATCAATATCGAATTTTGAATTCCGATAAAAATAAGGGATCACTATTGCCATATGATGAATCAATTCGTATTGATAATATTGAATCAGTTCGAATATATTCTGTCGATATAACTGATGATGTATATCAAGAAAATATAGGCAGATACATCGGAGATTGGGAAAGCAAAGAAGCAATTTACCTTACTGAATCTGATAAACCTGATGCAACATCTTTCTCTAGACTTAATGTGGAAAAAATATGTTCAGGCAATTTTCTGGGAAAATGATAGACTTTATGTATTAATCGAAACAATTGATGATCGTACCGTGGGGATCAAGGATTTATTATGGGAATTTTTTCAAGGTGCAAAGGGAAAACCACCCAAGATAATTGTCGAGCGATTGAGCCCAGTACAATATACCTTGCTGGAATTCCCAGATGGTATGGAAGTTGATGAATACTCTGGTGCAATAAATTGGACCCCGAGTAAAGAACAGTATGATTCCCATATAATTAAGCTTCTTATTTCAGATGGGTATACTAGGGATGAGCAATCATTTGAAATTTATGTTAATCATAAACCTATTATTGTGTCCAATGCGCCAAAGTCAGCCTTGGTAGATGAAGTATATAGATATCAAGTTCAGGTAGAAGATAAAAATTCGAATGCTGAATTAACTTTTGAACTTTTAAAAGCGCCACAAGGTATGCAAATGACCGAAGATGGTAAAGTGGTATGGATACCGCGTGCTGCACAAATTAATAATCATTTATTTACAGTGCGTATATCTGATGGATATGCCGAAGATATTCAGAAGTCCCAAATATTCGTTAATATACCGCCATCAATAATTTCAATTCCGAAGCCCATAGCTCTGACAGGATATGAGTATTCTTATAAGTTGGTAGCGGAGGACTTAAACAAGGATAAAATAAAATTTAAACCGATAAAGTTACCAAAATACGCAACCTTTAGTAAACGCACGGGATTATTGCAATGGCGCCCAAGGAATAATCAGCTTGGGCCAAATGATGTGGTGATTGCTGCGATAGATGAACGTGGGGCAACAACGGCCCACGAGTTTAAAATTCATGCATTTGAAAATCCAAGCGCGAGGCAATTTGTTAATACCGGTTGGCCATTAATGCTCACTTTTGTTGGTATGATGTTTGCCTGGGGGGTAGCCCAGATTTAATTAAAATCTAATTTGTTCAATATTGCACGCTGTCCCTTTTTTGATAGTGAAAATTGTATAGGTAAAGCATAGACCTTTTTACAAATTTCATGTTTAATGGTTCGTAGCTTTATCAGATCTTTTTCTGTAGTAATGATAAATCTTGCGCCTTGTTTTTCCATTATTGTTTTAATGATCTTTAAATCTTCTTTATCATAGTGATGATGATCATCAAAGGAAATATGGTCTATAACATTCAAACAAAGTTTTTTTAATAATAATTCAAATCCACTTGGATCGCCAATTCCGGATACAGCTATAGTTCGCTCATTTTGCATAGCATTAACTAATATTATGTTTCCTTTTGTACCAATGAGTGATTCTGATGGCATAATCTTGCTATTGTAAGAGACAATTTTTAATGATTTTAGTTTATTATATATAAAATGTGATGGACGCTTTATATTGTTTTTTGTTAAGATTGTAATATCAGCTCTTTTTAAATGATGCCAAGGTTCTCGCAATAATCCATAAGGTAATAGTTTATACGCAATACCAGATTGATTCGAGTTTAATAATACTATATCTAGATCTCTATCTAATGTTCTATGCTGAAATCCATCGTCCAATATTATTACATCTGGATTAAAATGTTTGGTAATGTAAACTCCACCACGATAACGATTTTCATCAACAACAAGAGGTATATCTGGTAATTTCTCTGCCAATAATGCGGGTTCATCGCCAACCAATTGCCAGTTTTTAATGTTATAATTACCTGTAGATACAACAATAGTTCCTGTTGTTGATCTGCCATAGCCCCTGCTAAGGACAGCAACACGTTTTCCGTTTTTTTTAAGTAGTTTAGCAAAGTATATAACTGCTGGAGTTTTCCCCGTTCCACCAGTGGTCATATTACCAATACTAATTACTTTACAAGGGAGGCTGTGACTTACGAAAACCCCGATGTTATAGAATAAGTTTCTCCAAAACATTAATCCCCAATAGAATAGTGCCAAAGGAAATAAAAAAATACGATAGTGAGGATTATTAATATAATTATATGCTGACACGTTGATTTACCTCTAATTCAAGTATATCCATTGCTTCCTTTACTTTCGCTAGGCAATCCACAAATTGCTCATCTTCACTAAATGAAATTGGTTTTCCATAAATTATTTCTATTCTTCCGAATGGCTTAGCTACATAAAAAGTATCCCAGTTGGTAAACCCCCAGCGTCTTGTAGAGTGCGCAGCTGCGGGAATGATGAAAGCTCCCGTACGCTGTGCAGCTTTAACAAGACCTGCTTTTGGAATTTTTGCAGGGCCTTTAGGGCCATCTGGGGTCATGGCAACAACAGAACCCGGTTGATTCAATGTGTTTAATATTGCCTCATAAGCCTCTCTACCTTTATCCGAACTTGAACCTCGGATCACGTTCCATCCCATGTTAGCACAGATTCTAGCTATAATTTCTGCGTCAAAATGTGTTCCTGCTACCGCGTAATATTTTTTATAGGCTAACTGTTTTACAAATGTCAGTACTCTGCCATGCCATATTGATATGATTACTGATTTCCTCTGTTCAATTAATTGTTTGTAGTGCTCTTCCCCTTCAATATTCCATTTATTTGTATTATACAATAATAATATCAATAATTTTCCTAGTTTTGAGAAGAAGTATAATTTTAAAGAATTCATCATTAAAGTCTGTTTAGTATAGCTTCAGCAGCACGATCGTAGACACCAGGAAGACCAAGGGTGCGGCGCACTTTTTCATATCCTAATAACATGTTTTTTCGTTCTGAAGTTTTATTTAATAGGGGTATCACAGCATTTGTAAGATTTTCGGGGGTCATCTCTGATTGGATAAATTCTGGAACGATAAGGTCGTCGGCAATTAGATTCACTATAGATGCGTAGGAAACTGTAGCCATCTTCTTGGCCAAAATCCAAGTTGGTAGTGAAAAGCGGTATGACACTACCATAGGGATATCAAGAACTGCCGCTTCTAATGTTGCTGTGCCAGAAGCCACTAATGCGGCATCACCGTAGAACATTGTTAACTGGGGATCGGTTTCTTCAATTTTTATAAATTCTGGTGTAATTGGTAATGTTACGCCAGGTGCTTTACCAATAATTACCTGAATGTTTGGAATATTTGATTTTATCATTTTTACTGCTTTGAAATAAACAGGCCAATGTTGGTTTATTTCCTGCTGCCTGCTTCCAGGTAAAAGAGTTAGTATAGGGGATTCGTGATTTAGATTATGTCTAAAAAGAAAATTTTCTATTGTTTGTTTAGGTTGTTTTATTTCTATAAAAGGATGTCCAATAAAATTTGCTATCACATTCTTATTCTCGAACCATTCCTGTTCAAATGGAATAATGGATAAACACTGATCAACACTATCCCTCAAAGTAGATACTCGCCCTTCTTTCCATGCCCAAACCTGAGGTAATATAAAATAGGTTACAGGTATGCCTAATTGAAATGCTTCACGAGCAAGTCGCAGATTGAAGCCTGGGTAATCAATAAGAATTAAACGATCCGGATTATTTTCTCGCAGCCAATTAATGGTTGTCCCCATAACTTTGA
>JBJKZU010000077.1:0-5318 GCA_045569095.1 Fidelibacterota bacterium | reverse complement strand
GATATACCCTCCATCGCTTGTCTGTTTTACAGCTAATTTTCCATTACCTAAATCTCTTTCAAATGTAACTACCTCCACACTATTGGATGAGTCATCTCCACAAGACCAGTAAATCAATAAGATTGGAAGTAATAAATATAGTTTTTTCATGTCAGATAGAATTTACAAAATATTATTCCATAAAAAACAAAACTGCAATAAATGACTGGACGTGATATGAGTCAGAAGTGTTTTATTTTGTTTTAGAAAAAACTTTCTTTAAAGCGCTTACAATCGAAAGAATAAAATCATTCCTTGCTAAAAGACGGCTACCACAATTTGGGCAGGATGATAGTAAAGATACGTACTCAGAAAGTTTGGTTCTTTTCCAACTATGTGAACAGGATAGACATTTCATATTCTAATTATAATACCACCCCTGTAAATGATAAACTCTGGCTACTTGGCAGCGCTTGGTGGTTACTAATCAAAAAATCTATTTTTTACAATTAACACCATTAGATTAACGTGTTAAGCGGTAGATCAGTATGGCCGCCCGAGTCGTTGTTTTTGGAAATGATGTTAAATCCAGACTTTCATTTTCCGAGTGTAGTCCGAATCCATCAGGACCCATCCCTGCTAAAGAAGCATCTACATGTGGCGCTACAAAAGAAATATCTGCTGCGCCACGTTTGCTAGGGTCAAGAGGTTCCAATTGACCATATCCAAGATCAATATTTACAGATTCAAATTTATCCAACAGTGCATAGTTTGCCTTTGTTGGGGCCATAGGCGGGTAACTAGTTTTGAATTCAATCTTTGCAGTTGTGCCGGGCAAGTTTTGTGACACGATATCTTTCATGTTTGTCATGGCCTTGTCCAATTGTTCTGTTGATATTGTCCGGATACCACCATGAACCGTTGCCGATTGAGATACGACATTTGTTTTACCAAAAGTTGTACCACGCGCTGTTACAGGGTCATAATCTACATCTGTGCCTCCAACTATGTTGCCAGGATTAAAGGTTAGATATTCCTCTCCTACCAATTCTTCACGAAAAGCATTCACAATTCGAGCTGCTTCAAATATGGCACCGTAGCCCAATTTTTCTTTAAAAATCTGAGAAGAATGACCTTGAATTCCTGTAGTCGTTAGGATCCACGAGGAAGAACTACGTCTGGCCACCGTTCCTGTATTCAAGCCAGAGGCCCCTTCGAATCCCAGACCAATATTGGCCCACTTCCCTGCTTCGATTAATTCTTTGCGTACAATTGATGGGGGACCGCCTGTTTTTTCTTCGTCACCAATAAATACAAGCGTTAGGTTTAAGTTTTTCAATACGCCTATTTTATCTAGTGCTTTCATGGCATAGATCATGGATACATCACCCGCTTTCATATCAGCAACACCTGGTCCATAAGCAGTATCCCCCTTTCTTGTAAATTTTTGGAATGGAGAATCAGGCTCAAACACCGTATCTAAATGACCAACCATAACGATTTTTTTCCCCTTGCCGCCGCGCATTTCCGCAAAAAGATGCCCGGAACGTTTGATAGTTTCAGGGTAAGTCACCCAGTATGTATTAAATCCAAGCTGATCGAGTTCGGCCTGAAATATTTTCCCGACAGTTTTATTTCCTTTAATATTGAGCGTTCCACTATTGATATTCACCACTTTTTCAATTAGCCCTATCGCTTCTTCCGTATGCGTATCAATATATTTTTGTATAATCTTTTCAGTATTATTTAATCCACCTGAAAAAGCCAGGGAAACAAAAAATATTCCTGTTAATATTATTTTGTTATTGTTTTTCATTTTCTTATCCTTTTTTACGAGATATTTCTTAATAAAAATTTCTCATACTCAATTTTGATAAAAATCATTATCCTCAAATCTAGTCTTCTTCCAACAAACAAAAAACCCTACTACTAGACCAATATATTACTAAAACTTGTTCCATATTTTCTCCACGAACTACGTAATAACGCCGTAAATATGTTTTCATGTTTTATCCTGTATTTGAAATGATAATAAATCCCACAAACATCCCAAATGTGTTAGCAAAAATATCCCTGATACTGAAATAACCACTACCGTATTTATAGTCATAAAATTCTTTTAAAATTCCAAGTGTAAAAGTACCAAACATTGCTGACCGATTACCCATATTATCCATCTGATTGATGCCGATAACCAATCCCATACTTATTCCAGCATGGATAAATTTATCCTGACCAATCCAGGGATCTTGACTATACTCCGTCCTGATCGAATCAATATGCGTGGAATCAATCTGGGCCGGTAAAAACGTCAATATAATTCCGCTCAGTAAAATGAATCGAATCAGGTTAGACAACTATCCACCTATTTCGCCAGCATTGTTATCAGTTATTAACATAGAATATGTACGCCGGTAGTCCATTTAGGATTCTTGGTTAAACCAAATTACGGATATAGAGTTACAATTGAATCAATTCCAAAATAATAATACCCATAAAAATACTATTAGTAGCCCTATCAGAATATCTTATAATGGTCATGCCCAAAGCAATTCCAGATGTTTAGTATATGAAGATAACATAATAAAGAAACTTATACCCTCCACGAAAACATACCACAATTTAGATGATTGATTTGTCAGTTTTTTTTAAGAAATAAACCCCGCAACTTAATGGGGCTTAAGCTTTGTGATTATCTTGTTAGCATTACAGCTACTTTTTTTATGAATCTTCCTTTTGTTGAAACAACAGGGATAGAAGCATCAATAGAGTATAAAACATGAGGCCAATAAACAATATAATCATAAAATAATAGGGCCATTCCGGCATCAGCAACGTGAAATTCATCCCCGGCGGTTTTTCAAAAGTAAACATATAATTACTTCCAAGAATCAGATTTATGATAATGATGGACACAACAAGGACCGTTGTCCATTGTATGGCATTGAAATAGTCAACCCATCGTGGCCGATAGCCATCTATCACAAGTACAAGCATTACAAAAATGACAATACCATGGGCAAAAAAATAGTGAATGGACATATAAGTTTGTGCCACCTCAGATAAATTGGTATTAATAAGTGCAAAAAATGAACCACCAAATCCTGCAAAAAAGAACCAGTTTTGCAGAGAACGATAGTGCTGAAAGCGAGTATAAACTGGAACAAGCAAAGCAGATAGGTAGCACATTTCCAGGGGCATAGATGTACGATAAGACCAAATACCATAATAGATCATATACAGCTGGAAGACAATCTCATTGAATACCGCCAGCCCACTGATCGTTTGAAGTATAGTAGTTTTCAATTTTTTTGCAGCATGGCTGTAAACCCATGCTGCAGCAATACAGAATACTGTACTAAAAATGCCAAATATTTGGTGCTGGCTAGGCAGAGCTAAAACAACATGTATAATATCAGTAATCATTCAGAAATAAACTAAGGACTTGAAGTATAACCTAGTTTTTGATCCAGTAATTCAGCTTGAAATATAGTGCGTTGGCTTCTTCTGAAATGCAGGCATTATTATTTTCACTCATATTACGGATTAATTAACCTGAATCCATTTTGATCGAATTTCATCCACCTCTGTCCAGGTCAGGAAAATATGCTGGCGATAATGGCTAATGACCGGATGTCCACTTGCTCGCCCGGGGGAAATCTGAGTTGCAATCATTGAACGACTCTTTTGGCCGGCTAAACTAACTGTAGAAAATATTACATTGGTACTCTCTGCTCCCATTTCCATCCAACTTACTAATACTTTATCTCTATCCAGCCATATACAGTCTACCCGCCCTATAGGTTTACCGCTATCAAGCCTTACCGGATCGTTAAAATTATCACCACCATCCTTTGAAATGGAAATGTATATACTTGACTGCTCACTGGGCGACGTGTACCAGACTGCGGCAACATTGTTTCCCTGAACCGCAAGTTTCGGACCATTAACAGGACAACCAGCAATTTTCCAATTGTCATCATGAAGTATCTGCGGTTTTTTCCATGCACTACCATCCCAGCGCACCAGATTTATATTTCTGATCTCGGTCAATGATCGATCGCGATAAGCTACTAGTACCTCATTTCCAATTTCAATTGCTGAAGTTGGGCAACATTCACATACCCGTTCATCCAAAAGAATTTCCTTACCAAGACCTCCATCTCTATCCACAGTGGTAGAATATAGGGTCATTTGGCCATAACCGTCCTCATGACTGTCTGCTAACATATTCCTGCCGTCAAGCCAGACCAACCCTATTTTATTATCATTTATATTAAAAAATGATACAAAACCATGTTCGCCCTTTTTTTTGTCTCGATGGGGAATAATTGGGGTAGACCATGATCTTCCTCTATTATGAGACTGGGCTACTTTTACAACATAATCATAGGGTCCGCTACCATTCTTTTCCAACCAATGGACGGCAAAATGATTTTTTCCATTATAAAATATTGAAGGAAAATCTGCCCAATTTATAAAATAATCCTCTCCAGAAGTAATAATTACAGGATTTGACCACATGCGACCATTGAATTCAGACCATTTAAGGGCATGGCCTTCCTGAATTGGCTCAAACCAGATGATAGCCATTCCACGATCGGTCTCGGTTAAATTGGGATATCGGCTACTCGCACCGATTGGTGGTAAAGGTAAACCTGGCTTTTGGCAAGAAAACATCCACATAATGGAAAAAACCAGTAAGGGAAATAATATTACTTTAAATGTAGCTAATGACCTGTTAAAAAAGTATAAATCCATCCTGTCTCGATATTATTGTTTTCACCTTACATCTATAAAGGTGCCGCTATGTGTAATCCCTATAGCCATTAACCAGTTCCAATTCCCATTTAAGCTATCACTATTAAGAATCCCTTCTAAATTAACATTATCAACCCCTATCATGGAATTCAAATTGATATAATAATAAATATATTCCGTAACAATACCATTCAAAATCCAGGATCCGTACTTGATCCCGGAGTTATTGATATTCCCAATGATGGTTAACTGCTACTCACCTCAAAAATTAGGGTCATTTACGATAAGCTTGAGCGCACCTGGATTAATTCTAACCTCTAGGAAATCATATTCATTATATTCAAAAATATTATTATCGCTTTCTGATTCCTCATTCGAACAAGCAAGCCAGAGTAAAAGTAATAGTGGCAGGAATTGCTTCATAAAGCAATATTACACTTTACCAGTTCTAAATGTTCATAAACAAAACAGCCCCCTAATAAATTAGAGAGCTGTAAAGATTGTACCAGGATAGAAGTATTAAATTAACTTCTCTATCCTGGTATTTAGCAGAGCGATTACTGAGGAATTACATTTGT
>JBJKZU010000076.1:0-5481 GCA_045569095.1 Fidelibacterota bacterium | reverse complement strand
TATTACAAAGATATGGGATAATATCGGATTTGGACGCAAGTATACGCAAACAGCGTTTAATGCCTCTAAGTTTAGGCGTCCTTTATGCTGCTATAGGTTTTATTGTACTTACGTTACAGAATGCGGATGCCATTGTGAGAGGACTGATGTTTTGTTTTATTACCAATACAGTAATAATTATTCTAATTACTCGTTATTGGAAAATTTCTATTCATACTATGGGAGTAGCTGGTCTTTTAGCTGTATTATGGGTCAACGGTGAACAATCCCCTTTAATAATGGGGTTTATTCTAGTGTTAGTTGCGAGTGCCAGAGTAGTATTAAAAGCACACAATATTTCGCAGGTTATAGTTGGCTCATTTCTGGGTATGATCCTTACCTACGTACAATTACATCTTATTTTCATTTAGATTATGATATTCACAAATCTTGTGCAGGCAAATCTTCGTACGCAAACACTTGGGAAAGTAATCGAATATTATTCCCAACTAGATTCTACAAATGAAGAAGCCTGGGAAATGATCGATGAAGGTGTTAAGCCCGGCACTGTAATTATCACCGATAGACAGCTATCTGGAAAAGGAAGAAATGGTGCAAAATGGCAATCAAAAGCGGACCGAAGCCTTACATTTTCAGTAGTTATTCAACCTAATAATTTATTAGGATCAATGTCTGGTGTATTTCCTCTTGTAAGCGGTATTGCTATCGTAAGAGCATTGAAGGATATGCACCTAGATGGGGGCTTAAAATGGCCCAATGATATCATAATAAACGGTAAAAAGCTTGGTGGCGTACTCTGCGAAAGCAGAATCCAGAGCAATATTATAAATTGGGTTGTGCTTGGTATTGGTATTAATGTAAATGAAACAGCTGATGATTTTGAAAATGATATTTCTCACTCGGCTACTTCGCTATATTTAGAAGTAGGTGATTTCATGCAACGGGAGCGTTTACTTGCAGCTATACTAAATCATTTAGAAGTACTATTAATTGAGCTTAGTGAGGATTCAGAATCCTTTGACATCAATAAATACTGGACTCCGTATTGTATCCACAATAAAAAAAATATCACTTTTCAGGAAGGCGGTCAAATCCGTCAAGGACGATTTACAAATATAGCAAAGAATGGTGAATGCGTTATTGAAATGAACGGTACAAAACAATCATTCACAGGTGCAGTAATTAAGAATGTACAAGGGTTAGATTTTATTAAGTAGAAATCGGGTGAAGTTAGGCGTACTGATGAATCTGGGATATTTTAATATCTACTTCGAATTTATTAAATACTGATACCAGGCCCCTTTCAACATCATTACATGATTCAATGACACGAGATTTTGATACACCAGGTCTAACATTAACACCAAATAATATTACATGATGCTGTGCTGTATCCACAACGCGTACATCATGAAAATCTGTGATCACATCATGTTTAGACCAATGCTCCCGTAAATATTTTTTCACTTCTTTTACCTTTGGATCAGTTATTGAAACAGGATCTACATGTACTGTTGGAGATACGCCCAATTTCTCTCCCAAAGTTTCTTCCACTTTTTCTGAAATATCATGGGCCCTGGCTGGTTTTTCATCTGCATTAATTTCAATATGGATACTTGCAAACTTATCCTTACCATAACTATGGATGGCAATATCGTGCACATCAATTACACCATCCACTGCGCAAGCTAATTGTCGAATATCCTCTATTTCCTCCACGGTAGGTGGTTTACCAATAAGGTCATCAACTGCAGACTTAGCTATGCCAAACCCGGACCAAATAATAAATAGTGCTATACCCAGTCCAGCCCAACCATCAACTTGACTATATCCAAATTTCCCCGATATCATCGCTACAGCGACAAGCAATGATGATATGGCATCCGCACGGTGGTGCCAGGCATCAGCATGTAACGTTCCTGATGCAATTTTCATGGATAAATATTCCGCATAATGTGCAATAATAATTTTTACAAATATCGTTGAGATGATAGCAATAATCATCCACCAGGCTGGATCTATCAAAATGGGGTGTAAAATGCGATCGATAGAGGATTCAATAAATTCGATCCCCGCAACTATTAATAACACTGCTATTACTAAAGTTGCCACATACTCAGCACGGCCATGACCATACGGATGTTCCTTGTCAGCCGGTTTTGCCGCTTCGTTAAATCCCCAGATTACTACACCAGAAGAAATAACATCAGATAATGTGTGCACTGCATCAGCAATTACACTTACAGATCCAATTACAAGTCCAATTGCAAGCTTAAGCAAGAACATTAGTCCATTAATTGTTATTGAAATCCATCCTTGAAACTTTCCAATTCGGGTGCGGTATTTCATGGCTGACTTTTTTGACTTGGGTATAAACTTATTTGTAATAAAGTCGAAAAATGAATTCACAATCAGCCTATCCCCTTTACATCATATAACTTATTCTGATTATCTTTAAACAGAGCATACTGAAATCCATCCTGGATACCCGCATAGCCTATATCCCCATCTTTCTGCAGGGCGATGTATGCAATCTGAAATTTTACCTTTTCAGTATGTTTTTGAATTATTCTAAGTACAGCTTCTTGACAGGCATCCATGGCTGAATAACCTTGGCGCATAAGTTCTATCACAAGGAAACTACCGCAGGTTTTGATCACTTCTTCACCCTTCCCAGTTGCGCCTACGGCACCAATATCATTATCTACGTACATTCCAGCACCAATTAATGGGCTATCTCCCACTCGTCCATGAATTTTGTAGGCCATACCACTAGTTGTGCATGCTGCAGCCAAATCACCCTTATTATCTATTGCTAGGGTACTAATTGTATCATGTTCTTCATTTGGCCCCCATGAATCTTTAATACTATGATCTTCTTTCCAACGT
Source organism: Fidelibacterota bacterium (assembly GCA_045569095.1). GTDB lineage: Bacteria > Fidelibacterota > Marinisomatia > Marinisomatales > TCS55. Next base: position 2,592 of record JBJKZU010000076.1, on the reverse strand, counting down.
AGCCATTCTTCACGAGATTTTTTTGTCAATAGGTTTTCCTCTTTAAAACCATGGGCTAAGGCAAATTTCTTTGCACCATTACCAACGAGCATTACGTGATCTGTTTGTTCCATTACTTTTCGTGCAACAGAAATAGGATGTTTGATATCTCTCAAGAAGGCGACCGCACCCGCATTACCAAATGAATCCATGATGCAGGCATCCAGAGTAACATGCCCATCTGCGTCTGGACGCCCTCCATATCCTACTGATTGTGATTCCGGATCAGCCTCCGGCACAAGAACACCTGCTTCAACAGCATCTAGTGCAGAACCATTTTGTCTTAAAACAGCCATTGCAGCATCATTCGCTGGTAAACCATGGTTCCAGGTAGAAATCACTATTGGTTTTCCCATTCTACTTTTTATCGGTTTTTTGTCACTACGGATTAATGCAGGTGGTGCTACTAATCCAGCAACACCAGTCTTTATAAAACTACGCCGCTTCATTATTATTCGAATAATTATTCAAAAGCAGCAATTCCCGTGATATCTTCACCAATAATTAAGGTGTGCATTTCATGGGTACCTTCATAAGTAAATACAGATTCAATGTTTGCTAAGTGCCGAATCGGTGAATAATCAAGTGTAACACCATTTGCTCCTAGAATTTCTCGAGCTGTCCTGGCAATATCTCTGGCCATGGAACAATTATTACGTTTAGCCATGGAAACCTGGTGAAATTTCATCGTACCAGCATCTTTCATGCGACCCAAACGTAATACCATCAATTGCGCTTCCGTAATCCTTGTTAACATTTCTGCAAATTTGGCTTGAGTTAACTGGTATCCGGCAATAGGCTTAGAGAACTGTTTTCGTTCCTTTGCATAATCCAGAGCTGTCTGGTAACAATCAGATGCACATCCTGTCATTCCCCAAGCAATACCATATCGAGCCTGAGTCAGGCAGGACAAAGGACCTTTCATACCATCAACCCCTGGTAAACGAGCAGAATCTGGAACATGAACATTAACCATTGCTAATTCAGAAGTGATAGAGGCACGTAAACTCAACTTACCATGAATATCATTACTACTGAATCCATCCATACCTTTTTCCAACAGAAAACCACGAACAACACCTTCATCATCCTTGGCCCAAACTACAGCCACGTCTGCAATACTACCGTTTGTGATCCACATTTTTGATCCATTAATAATCCAATCAGATCCGTTTCTTTTTGCTGTGGTAGACAGTCCTCCTGCATCCGAACCATAATTAGGTTCAGTTAAACCAAAACAACCGATCAGATCACCTTTGCCTAAACCTGGTAGCCATTTTTCCTTTTGTTCAATTGATCCAAAAGCATGGATAGGGTACATAACTAATGATCCCTGCACACTAGCAAAAGATCGCAAGCCTGAATCACCCCGCTCTAATTCATGAAGAATCAACCCGTAGGCTACATTACTTACACCTGCACCACCAGATTCAACCGGAAGAGCAGAACCCATGAAACCCAATTCTCCAAGTTTTGAGACAAGTTCCATTGGAAATGTACCTTGTTCGAAATGCTCATTAATTACCGGTATAAATTCGTTTTGTACAAATTCATGAGTAGTCTCCTGGATTAATATTTCTTCTTCAGTAAGTTCATCAGAAATATTGTAATAATCGGGTCCGAATTTTTTCATATATATAGCTTTCTTATTTCTAGAAATTACGTTGATGCAACCTGTTTTTCATAACTATGACAAATTAAATCACGCTGTTCAGGAATACCCAATGAAATAAGGAATGGGTCTGTCGTTTGCCTATTGGTAAAGTCTTTCTTAGAGGAAATATCCTGCCAATTTTGTCCGGTAATAATTTGCCCAATGGATCCACCTAAGGTATTTCCAGGACCAAGTAAAACCAATTTATCTGGACAAAATTCTTTTATTGCCACGTTCATGGCCGTAGTAAAGTCATACGTTTTACAAACCTGATGACCAAGCGTATAATTCCAAAGATCGTTTGAATTCGTTGCCCATGAAGACCAAATGTATCCCCGTCCATCTACAAGCGGAACAATCGGTTTTTGAAAAATTTTCTCGGGCAGCGTGGTAAGTGCTTTTCTAGATACCAATTCCAGAAGTGGAGTATGGTAGGCCGCATGGTAAGGTAATTGAAACGGATATTTATCTTTGCGAGGCAGTGATTTTAATAGCTTATCCAGCGCTTTTTGCGAGCCGCCAATAACAAAATATCCGCCAAGATAAATGGATATGTTGGCTCCTGCTTTTTCTACCTCTTTCAGGGTCTTTGCTTTTGTTATTTCGTCCACCTGCCAGTTGTCATCGGTAACTGAGTAGATGATCTGTCCGCCAATAATAGTGTCTTTCATCATGGATCCCATGGTGTCAATCAGGGTATAGGCATTTTCATGCTTTAGCGAGCCGCCGAGCGCTAGTGCTGAGTACCAGCCCATGGAATTCCCGGTTATGGCAACGATTTCAAATCTGGATTGATCAATTGATAAAAAATCAGCCAAGCTACAGGCATATATCAGGGTCGAAGCGTGCTCACCCTTCATGTGTATCTTGGCTTTGAAGGGTTGATAATCCAATTCAGA
>JBJKZU010000075.1:0-5582 GCA_045569095.1 Fidelibacterota bacterium | reverse complement strand
TCTGTAATTGACAAAGTACCCGAACCTGCCACTACGCGACCACCTCCATTATCTTGGTTCAATACCTCCATGATCAGGATAATCACATCAAGCGTATTGAAAATTAAATCTTGGTTGATATCTGCTGATTCAATACTACAGCCAGTATAATTCTCATCAGAATAATCATCATCAAGAATGCGATCCACCAAAAATAGCACATCGTAGATATTGATTATCGGTTGATCATTGGCCAGGTCACCATTTAAGTTACCCACTACATACACATTGGCATTATCGCAAACATCGCAACTATCGCCCATGCCATCTCCGTCCACATCTTCCTGTTCTGGATTATACACTTCCAAACAATTATCCTCATCATTAAGGATACCGTCTTCATCCATATCAATATTCATTTCACTAACCCGGGACCACTCGGCCTGCAGCACATCCTTTGATGTATAATTCTGCACAAAAGCAATCACATTCAGATCCAATATATCCCAGACAATATTTGGATTGGTATTGGGCCAGGGTGAAGGCATAGACCAGCTGAATTCTTCTGTAACATCATTCACCCCATCCAAATCAAGGATCTGGCCATTAGAACTAGTCAAAAAATCAATAAATACGTTATGGAAATTATCATATGCAGTAGGACTGTTATAATAAACAGAATCAATGCTTGTGCACACAAATAATCGCAGATCCGTGGTGGATAAATCACTTTCACTTGATACAGTCACCGACATCTGTAATTCATCACTGATCATGCCACCATTAAAGAGGATAGATATCGGTGTTGGGTCACCAATATTAGAAATACCAGAATTGCGCCAGGTAGCGGCAGAACTTCCTGCCGATGAACCATTACCAAATCCAGCGGGAATTCCATTCACACCATAATAGGTTCTCCTGGCATTCTGTTCTGCAGAATTTGCCAAGTAAAAAGGGTCCGTACTAGAAGGCCAACTCATACTGTACTTGACCCGCGCCCAATTGGCCGCATTCTCTTCACCAACGTAGTTCATATTGTTAGGGTCAAAATAAGCATCAAAGGCCGCATCCTGCGGCCCACAACCTGGTCAGGTCTCGTTGGTCATGATCTCCGTCAGTGCTTTCTTTTCTGCACCCAGGAGAAAAGACGAAATAATTAAACCGAAGAGTACAAATTTCTTCATATTACTAATGATATATTTTATTTATATCCTTTGAATATACAGCCTGTATCTATTAAAACACAGTTGTTAGGCCAAGCTTAAACCCATCATCAAATGGTTCAATTATGCGACAAACACCATTGGTACACAGCAATCCTCCTTTAAGTGATCCATACATTAATGATAATCGCATCGATGATGTCAGGTGATAGACGAACTCCACATTAACCCAGTTCTTTTCCTGGTCAACACCTAACAGTCCTTCTAGTGGGTTTAGGATTGATTCTTTATCCCCAAATGCTTCTTTTATTGAGGTTTGATCCGTAGTGAAAGTCACAGACCATTTTGGTGATTTACCGATACTCAAACTGAAAAAAGAATTTTTTTCATTATCAACACGTTTACCTTCATCATCAAGAAAAATGCTCATCAGGCTGTCAGCCATTACTTGATCATTTTGTTCCTCATACCACCAGTACCCTTTTTGCAGCCACTGCAGTTCAAGTTTGGCATCTATGCTCCAACCATTACCAAAAGTATAACTAAGGTTCAGAGGAAATGTTTTGGCTGATGCAATGCTGTAAGTCAAAGTCTGACTGGTATCTGTCAGTGTATTTTGCAATAAATCTACAATGTCCTTGCTGTCTGCATAACCGAGCTTCAAATACAGGTGGTTTTGCAGTAAATTAAAGGTTAATTCGCCGTAAAAATCTTTGTATGGCATTGCTGCTGGGTCAAATGAAGGAAAATATGATAATCGTTCTTGTTGCCGCCAGGTATAATCTTCATTCATAACCCAGGCATGGGTCCGATTTGATTGGGCATATATGGTCAGAAATTCAATATTGTCCACCAAAGAGCCCATTAATTCAACCTTGAAACCAACTTCATTATTAAAATCAGTCTGGTGCGAGATTCGATTCATAAGAACATTTTCATGAATATACATCGCTACTGGCGGGTTCTGATAGGGTTGGTAATAACCATAATTATCAACCACATTCCAGCGTGAAAAGGGATCAAAGTCACCGAAATGATAATTAATATATTCAAGATTTAAACTAAATAGGTTAAAGTAAAAGTTTAAGTTACTGAAGAGTCCCCTACCGTCTTTGTATCGGCCCCACTCGTTTTCGGAAAATGTAAAGGATTGATTCATGATATATTCCGCATAAAAATCAAATTTTGACTGCGTAACACTGTAACTGATACTACTGAGCTGGTTTTTTACATCTATAGTATCAATGGGAAATGTATTTACCGGATGCTGTTCCCGGGATTGTAAAAATGAGACACCAAAATCATGGTCACCCACCAGTTTATTCATAGTCAAGCCATAAAGGTTATACGGTAAATGATAATTGTGGGTGCGGGTATTGTAGTCCAAGGCATAAATGGTGCTTTGGCTTATATCGGCCCGTCCGGTAATGAATTGCCCTGCAAATGAATCGGTCGCATAGAGCATACTAAGGCCACGAATACCCGTGTCTCTGTCAATTGGCTGATCATCCACTGAATTCAATACCAGACCTCGGCCCCATATTTCGTAAAGGTCACCCAGTTTCAGCATAACCGGACCATTTTCATATTCAAGACGGAGTTTGCGGACACCATTTATCCTACGGCCCAGTTCCGGTGGGTCGCTATATTCCAATTGGACCCAGTTGGTGAAGGCACCATACTGGAGATTTGTATTGATCAGCGTTTCATTATAGTAGAAACCATTGGAACTTTCTCCGATCCGGGTTTCCGTATTCCCTGTAAATGATACTTGAGCCGAAACACTAGCAATAGCCCAGATCAACGCATATTTACTCATTCAACTATCTTTTCCTGATCCAGGTACAGCACAGCACGTATCTGAGCTTCGATCTCCTTCTCATCGCCAGGAATGAAACCTTGATGATACCAAGATACTTTTCGGTCCTTGTTTAGGATCAGCGTTGTCGGCATAAGCAGGGCATTCATTTTTTTTGCAATTTCCTGGTTTGGGTCAATTCCAACTAAAAACGTATGTTTTTTTGCGCGAATATAGCTTTTGACTTTAGACATGCTTTTCGGGGAATCAGTACTTATTGCTAGAACCCGGAAATTATTTTCATTGTATTTTTGATGAAATTCTTCGAGAAATATCATTTCTTTTTTACAAGGAGCGCACCAGGTAGCCCAGAAACTCACAAGCAAAGGACCTTCTTCCAACAGCGCAGACAAGCGTACTTTTTTACCGTCGAGCAGTCTTACAGATAGATCAGGCACCATGATATCCCGCTCTTTATCTGCATAGATTGCGGTAAATATTATCGCAACAAGAACAAATTGTTTAAATAATTGCATTATATATAGTCTAAGAAAGGTGTTTAAAGGTTAATCTATAATCTTTACGGCTGAGTCAAAAGAAATACTCAATGAAAATATTATCGAGCTTATAGGTAATTTTCTAATGTAGTTTCCAGGCGGAAACTACAAATGGCTAAATATTATGGATCCAAGTTCTGCTTCGGGAACGAATTTTAAACTTACCCTGCTAATACGATCAACCTCTTCAATTGACATTTGTAATGAATAATGTGCTTTAATATCCACATCTTCCAGGGCAACTTGTAACGACCAACCTCCCATGGTAAAATCTACTAATGGTGAAAATTGATGCAGCGGTATAAAATGAATTTTATTGGAACTCATTTCGTACCAGCGGGATTCAGGTGTATCAAGAATAATTGCCATAACGATACCATCTTTATCAAAGAACCGAATTACTGGTACTGACCGATAATTTCCCAGGGATATATTTTTCGTCAATTCCGGTGAAAAATTAAAATTTTCTCGATCAAAATGAACGATTGTTAACGATCCATCTTGCGTTAGCCCCGTGTATGGCAATGAGGTCAGCATATCATTAATAATATCACCTTTGATACCGTAATCGACACGCATATTTACAGTTATCATTTTATCATCTTCATCTTCATCATATACATAAGTCGGCTTGTAAATAAAAACATCATACGGTTTGTCCATTAAATTGGCCAGTACCTGATCCAGTAGAGCGGTATTGTTCACATTTTCTGGTAAAGGTTCATTGAACGGCCGATTATTGATATCAACTACCCATTCGTCTTCCGCAACAGGTTCCTTGGCCGGCGCTTCTTTAGGTTTACCTCGGGCACCAATCACAAAATCCATAGATCGTTCTAAATCGGCAATAGCATCATCGATGGATGATGTAATGACTGCTCCCCTATCGCCAAACGTTTTTGGAATTGCTGATGCCTGTGGAGTGGTGAAATCGGGATATATTTTTTTGGTAGTTTTTTTCTGGGGCAGGTATGGAATGCACACAGTTTTTACTACTTCAGCCAATTTATTATTCAATTGTGGTATATTATTGTAGCTACCAATTACATCCCGCCGGTCCAATTCTTCCCAATTAGCTATGTCAATAAACTGCATGTCAACGGATATTTCATCTACCTTGCGGGAAAATTTACCCAACGCCAGGATGTTCCGTGAGTCCCGCGGCTGTTTTAACAGTAATGCCCGATTATTCATGATATTTTCCAGATCATCACGATTGCGTAAAAATAGACCATCCAAGGGTGTCATTTCTTTGGTTAACATATCCGTAAATCCCGAACCAAGCCAGGCAATGGCCTGTTCGTTATTAATATTATCAAAAGGAAGTAAATACAGATATAATTTGGGTGCTGCTGCAAGGAAATTGATCGAGATGACCATTATACAGAGATTGTAGAACGGTCTTTTCGCGAGGTTCATGGTATGTAAATTAGTTGCAAATGAATTAGTATATCCAGCGCAAAATTGTTTATCAGTTTACTATTTTTTTCCAATCTTGGCCCAGGAATCCCTTAGTGGTACCGTTCTATTAAAGACCAGTCTATCATTTGTAGTATCTGGATCCACACAGAAATAACCCAGTCTTTCGAATTGTACTATTTTACCCACTGGTACATCTTCTAACGAGCGTTCCAGCATACAATCTGATAAAACTTCCAGAGAAAGCGGATTCATAGCTTCCAGAAAATTATCTATCGAGTCTGGATTAGGCACAGAAAAAAAGACGATCATATAAATGCACTCTGGCCTTTACCGCGTCCTGGGCATGAACCCAATGCAAAGTGGCTTTTACCTTTCTACCATCTGGTGCGTTACCACCTTTCGTCTCTGGATCATACGTACAGTGGATTTCCACAGGATTGCCCTCGTCATCTTTGAGTACTTCCTCGCATGTTATAAAATATGCGTAACGAAGGCGTACTTCCCTGCCCGGTGCCAAGCGAAAGAATTTTTTTGGAGGGTCATCCATAAAATCATTTTGCTCAATATAAAGTTCCCGTCCAAAGCTGATTTCCCGCACACCAGCAGCGGCGTCTTCCGGATTATTGACAGCTACTAATGTTTCCGTGGCCTCTGCCGGGTAAT
>JBJKZU010000074.1:0-5708 GCA_045569095.1 Fidelibacterota bacterium | reverse complement strand
CCAATAGAAACAGATCGTGGTGCCGTATAATAATAGGGCCGAGTCATATACTCATTCCAGGTATGTATACCTGGCTCACCATAGTGGCGGATCAATTCATCAGTTTCCTGGTTTGATTGATAGCCATATGTATAGCCAGCTCTACCGGTATCATCGAACACATATCTTTCATTACGGATATCAAACAGGTTATAAATTTTGGCAAATGCCACCAGTCGGAAATTCGGTAAATTGAACGTTTTCTGGATACGCATGTTTACATTTCGCTGCCAAGGCTTATTATCACTGTTTGGTTCCGGCACATAATTTGCATTGGGTATATCCGGTGTATAAGGCCAGCCACTGCTTAATTTACCAATGAAGCTGACCGACCATTTCCGTGGATCACCAAACATCAAAGTAGCGCTCATAATTTGCCGCTGGTCCCAACTAAGTGGTACAATACGCTTTTCTTCTTCCTCACCTGTAAGTGAATTGAAGAAAAAAGAACCGGATCGCACACTGTTACCTTTAGCAACCTGGTATGTATAATCAGCCCAAGCTGATAATCGTGTTACCGGATCGTACCGTTTGGTCAAGCTAAAGGTAATTCCTTTCACCGAGCCATAATCCTTATTAAGATATATTGCATAGTCGGATGGACCATATCTTGCCGATTCATAATGGATTGATTGTAAGGCCAGCAGATCGCGGATATCCTTGTAAAAAATACTCATATTAATCGCCACGATGTTGGTTAGTTGCTGCTGTAATCCAAATTCGTAATTTACCGTTTTCTCTGGCTTGAGATCAGCATAACCGATACTTGGGGCAAGTCCTGCTCCAAATATACTCGTTTTGTATAACCTGCGCAGGGTGGGCATCTGGAAAAAATGTCCATAAGAAAAATGTAGAATTCCCTCATCCGTAATTGGAAATGATATCCCCAATCGTGGTGATACCATATGCTTTGGATCTGCTGTAATTTTACTACCTTCTGGATCCAGAAGGTTTTCTACATAGTCTGATTTTGGATCAAAATAGTCATAACGTAGTCCCACGTTCATAATCATATTAGCATACTCGATCTTATCCTGGATATACCCGGATAAAAACGTGGCCTCATTATCGTAAAGATTGTGGTACGGTGATTCATTAGCGGGCAGAACAGTTGGTGTGCGGTATTGGTCATTATATAATACTGTAATGTTTTCTTCATTTAAATTATCAATCCGTACGCTGGTACCAATTTTAATCTCATGCTTTGATGTTATTTGGCTGGTAAAATCAAATTTCCCGCCTAAGGAATTTGATTTACGATAACTATGACCCATTTGTGTACCGCCAAAAACAAAAGTAGCTGAACTTGGTTCCGTGTCTATCCAGTCCGTACGTACGTAATTTGGATCCAATGGATCCTCAAATAAGAATTGACTATAATCCGTTGTACTATGAAAAACATTAGCCTCATAATAGCTCCTAAGACCTATAGCATGATTAATCTTGATGGAATAATTAGAATTTTGATTCGCATAATTATAGGTTCCATCAGGATTATACTTGTAACTATGTACATACGATTTCCAATTACTCTCAGCATACAATAATTGGCCGGATAATTTTAGCTTTGGAGTAATACGAAAAGTCAATTTTCCTAAACCATTAAAATTATCACTGGGATTCATAGGTACAAATTTTCCGTCACCACTCATTTCCACATACCAATCACCTGAAGGAGGAAAATATGCATAATCATCAGGGTTATGCTCTCGTACCCCATAAAGATAACCTTCATTATCGCTCCATCGTCCGCTTACATTAAATGTAACGCGGCCATTGTTGCCTATTATAGGTACAGGGCCTGATATAGAACCTTCCAGGATTGTATTTGCCAAGGGGTTCACATCATCAATATTGGTGTAAAGTTCCGTATCATTGGAAAAATAGTCACCAGTATACGCCGATATACTGCCTTCATAATTTTTCCCGCCTTCTTTTATCTGCAGATTTACAATACCACTCATAGCGTTACCATATTCAGCGTTGAACGCACCACTAACTACTTTCATTTCTTCCAGTGCTTTATTGGAAATATTAATCGCAAGTGAATTGGTAAAAAATGGATTGCTTACTGCTACACCATCTATATAGTAGCCGATCTCATTTGAACGACCTCCGCGAATGTGCAGCGCTCCATCAGCCCCTTGATTCACCCCCGCCTGAGTAGTTAGCACTCCCAGAAATGATTCCACGGGCATTTCCTTCATCTCTGCACCAGTGGTGATTTTTTGTGAGGATGTAAGATCTTTCTGGACCATGGGTCTATCTGCCATCACAATGACTTCTTCGCCTTCTAAGACCTCTGCTGTCATAGCAATATTCTGAAACGTAGTCTGATCAATATTGACCCGCAGATTTTGAACCTTTTGGGTGGCATACCCTATATAGGATACTTGCAGGGTATAATCGCCCGGCGGAACGTTAATAATAAAATAGTCTCCATTTACATCCGTTGCAGCACCCAAAGCAATTTCTTCAATAACCACATTTACACCCGGTAGCGGTTCACCGGTTTCTTTATTAATTATAATACCGGTGATTTTTCCATTGGCAGCAAATAATACACCCAGGATGTTTATCGTAATAAAAAGAGTTCTCATAGTATCGGAAACTAAAAGGGGAGCGCCATACAGCACTCCCCTTTTATATACTTGTTAAAGAATGGATTCTCTGTGGCTTATTTGACCAAGGTCATTCTTTTGACCTTTTTCATTCCAGCCCACTCCAGGCTGTAAAGATACATACCTGTGGAAACTGTTCGGCCAAATTCATTCTGTCCATTCCATATTACCTTATGGGTTCCAGCATTAACCAATTCGTTGTTAACCAAGGTTTTTACCAACTGACCGGTTATGTTATATACCTTGACAGAAACCTTACGATTGATTGGGATAGTATACTGGATAGTAGTATTTGGATTAAACGGATTCGGGTAGTTCTGTTCCAAACGATAATCTTCTGGAACAATGAACGCCATTGGATCAACGCCAACTACTTCAGCAATCTGATTTTCCAATAATACAAATGTCCATGCCTTCGGATTAGCAACCTTTTCAGTAGTCACAACAAAAGTGTCGCCTGTAGCGTCCCAAGTTTCCGTTGTATGTGTCAGGCTGTCCCGAACATTCTGAAATGAGACCAGGAGTTCTTTTTTGTTATCCATATCAAAATCAAGAGAAACTCCATTCCAGTCTGAAGTAATCTTAGAAGCAAAGCCCCATTTCTGAAAATGGTCGACAGAAGTAACGCCTCCTGAATCCGTTGTTGTTGTTGTTTCTGTTACATCCAACTCACCCCAGTAGATATTCTTTTCCATATAGCTGCCAGGGGATCGTGGATCAGGGCCAATGTACTCTAAAGCAACAACATTTGGTCTACCACGACCAACAAAAAATGACTTGTTATCGCTACCATCATAAGGCCCGTGCCCAACAGTACCATGGAAGGTACCAGCATTCCCGATCTTACGAACATGATCTTCATTAATGGTAAGTACATCATCGCCTTCATCATAGTCTATTACATAGACATCATTAGTACCTACCCCCCAACTACCATAACTGGAGAAAAACGCTTCATCATTTCCATCACCATCAATATCGCCAGCAGCTCCACCAAATAGGGAAACCTGATCGCTGGGATAGGTAGCTCGGAAATAACTTCCTTCCGCACCTACTTCGGCCATAGAATATGCATCTGGGCCTGTAGATGTGATGTTGTAGAAGTTGAAATAGTTCCAGGTATGATTAATTAGTTCATGGTGTCCATCACCATTCAAGTCTGCAGGGAGTGAGTGGTAAGGAGATCCTCCACCGTAACTGCCGCGATCAACGAAAAATTCCGAGACCCAGGTTTCAAAACCTGCACCACCAGCATTATGTTCAATGTCACCACTGACAGAGGTAATTAAGGTTCCTCGTGTACCACCACGACGGATCATAATAACCAGTTCCTGTTGGCCATCGCCGTCTACATCTGCAATCGTAGTACGCTCATGATCTCCTCTATAGGATCCTCCATCACCGTCACAACAGGTATCTACTTCTACCCTATTTATAGATGAATAAGTGGTGCCATAGTTGTCACTTCCAACTACACCATCCCATTCAAAGACCCACCAGCCTTCACTACCAGTTTTGGATGATGGAAATACTATTTCAGATTTTTCATCCCCATCCAGATCGCCAACTCCCACAGTACGTGGATTATAGGAATGGTTGACAGTATCTACCACAGGGGAAGACCACACTACATCAAAGGCATTGTTAGCCGCATCATATTCCCAAACCAATACCCTGTGCCCTACATAATCAGTAGCAATTACTTCATGGGCACCATCACCATCCATATCCATACCACCGATAACTGTTCTGGAATTACCAGTTGGATCTGCCTGGAAGAGGGAATCACCAGCTGACTTTAAACCAACTGCCGCAATGGACCAGTTGGGTGCCAGATGAGTTGTTTCGTTGCCTCCTTCATTATTCCAGGTAAATTCATCGTTATCCAGTACAAGAATCTGGGGCTGCGAAGCATCCGCAGCATACAGGTTAGTTAGTACCACTTCCAGATTTCCATCACCATCGAGATCATTTTCAGATATATCAAGCGGATAATAGCGGTCACCCGGTTCACCAACACTTTCAAAAATAGTAGTTACATCATAACTGGCTGCATTGGTCGGATTTCCGCCCATGAATTCCATCCGCATAACCTTTTCATGGGTTCCAGTATTGGCAATAATATCCATTTTGCCATCACCATCAATATCACCCATATCGCTGCCGCGATTCCTCGCGCCGAAAGTAAGTACTTCACTAAAATCTCCTGCAACCATAAGATCAACGCCACTTGACGTGACCATTCTCAATTGTAGATCATCGACATAAAAAGAACCACCAGAGGTATCATTCGGCTGTACATGCATTACACCCACTTGAATGATAGTAGCACCATCGGGTACCGTACAAAGCACTTCCTTATGGTGCCATTCATCAGGAGCCATTCCTTGGAAACTCTCTGATTCCATACCTATCCAAGCATAGCCGTCACCAAAATATTTAGCAAATAGAACACCGTACGCATCATCTTGGTTTAGATCATCGGCACTATTGGTATAAAACTCTGCAGATGCTACAAACTGCGATCCTTGAGCTATCGCGTTTTCACCAGTGTATAGCAAAAACGCATTATTTTCCATGTTGGCACCGCCAGAGGATAATCCCCGAATCTTAAGCGATGAGGTACCCTCAAACGCAGTAAATGTACTATCCGTGTTATTTAGATCTCCATCAACTATTATGTCACCTGTAGCTATCACAGACATGTTAACCATAGGATCAGGCCAGAAGCCCCAACCTGTAGTACCATCCTCGACTCCACCATTCACAGTCTGATTATCCGCAAGAACAAGGGTATCATTTAAAGTATTATTCAGATAATACAATTTTCCATTAGTCATTGGGAACCAGGCGTCTGAATCACCGTCACCATCAGCATCATAAAATGCAAATCCATTTCTACGAAAGGATGCAGGATCACCATCAGCAAACATACTATTCAAGTCTACAGATAAAGCGTATGTGTCTGTTCCCTGAGCTTCAAAAACAGCCATACTGAAGTTATCCCAAGTGTTTACCCAGACCTCGTGTTTACCATCCATATCAAAA
>JBJKZU010000073.1:0-5859 GCA_045569095.1 Fidelibacterota bacterium | reverse complement strand
CTGGGTCATAGTCATAACAGTCTGTTCTGTCACCCATACTGAATCTGGTATTCCCGGTTCGACGAGGAAAGAACCAGATGTGGAGGTAGCGTCATCAGCTGTTACAGAAAATGAATTGTGAGTACCAGAAATGGTATTTGTAACATAAATATTACTGATCATGCCATCAAGATCAGTGGTGGTAGTAGAGTCCGTTGTAAATGAACCATATGCATTTCCATTATTCCATGCTACAACACCATTGGTCTTGTAACGATCATAAGCATTAAACAACTGGATTTTTGATATCGATCCAGTAACGGAACTAGTATCCGGGCTAACAAAAACAGAGTCTCCAGTAGCAGGACGATGAATAGTAATTGATGAAACCGGATAGTCTGTTTGATCATGATAGTAAGCACCTGCATCTGCATAAGAATAATCCGGATCCAAATCCATACTACTGGTGTCTGTATCAATTCCTGCTGCAGTCGCTAATAATGTAAAATCATCATTCGCATAATCAGTAAACTGATTGGTGCTGCTTATAAAGGACCCCGTATTATTTACGGTGCCAACAGTAGAACCTTCCAATATTGAATAATTGAGATCTACCGTTCCCGAAGTGCTTAATGAAACAGAATTACTGTTTCCAGCTATAGTCACATGATTCAAGGTAGCTGATCCGTTCACTGTAAGAGGAACAGACGCCGCATCAACGCCTGAAATCTGTATATAACTATAGGTATTTTCATCCCGATGTCCACCGTCATCACCACCCTCTATTACTACACCACTAAAAGTAGAATCTGGGTGCATTGGTAAAAAGGATATGATTCCCTCAGAATTTCCGTCAGCACTCAATGCGCCTTCAACAGTAAGGGTAACTCCAGGTCCAAAGTATAGCTCAGCCCCAGCTTCTAATTGCATAGTATCTGTTGAGTCGATAGTAAAATCTGCAGTTATAACAACGGTCGTATCCGCACCAACATACACATCGCCATCAGATGTACCTGTTAAGGTAAGACGTAGTCGTGGAAACGCACCCATATCTGCCACAGTACTGTCCTGATCATATGTTGTGCTTGGGTCTCCTGCATCTATACAGGGACTTATCAGATCAAGTTCAAAATCCCCATTTAGAGCATCAGTAAATAATGGATCAGAATCAATATTCCCAGTACCTGTATAACCACCCTGTATGTCAGAATAGGTTACAACTGGATTACCATTAATAGTAGCCGTGTTTCCCCAAAGGATAGAATTGACCAACGTAACAGTACCGCTGGTACTATCATATATGCCATATCCATTACCATACAAGGTAACATTAGCTATATCCGCATCAGCAGAATCACTAAATGCAATAGCCTTTCCGCTGGAATTTTCTACTAATATATCAGCAATATCGATTGCACCTGCAGAAATAGTAAAACCATCACCAGAACTATTGCTAACCCTGAGCATGCTAACAGAATTACTGCCACCGGTAAATTCTAATTCACCTAATACTGATACTTCATCAGCAGAAAGCCCATTTCCATGGATATGTACAGATTTTCCCCCATTATCAGCAGATCCAACATAATCCCCAGAATGAACAACAATGGAATCGCCTTCAAGAATGTGATCCATGGTCCACTGCAAGGTATTAAAAGGCATACCGATGCTGGCAATATTGCTGTACACGACTGTATCCGTTCCTGTAGTTGATACATGCCAGGTAACCGGGCTGTAAGCTGCCGGTGAATCCAGACTATTTTCGTAGGCTCCCAAGTCCGGCGCAACGCTGTCTGCCCTGATTGTACCAACAATATCAGAACTGATAGTACTGTCTATACTTCCCCGGCCAATCATCGGTGACCAGCTAAGCAAAGTAAGATCGCCATTTTCTGCATCCGTAAAACCAGGACGACCATTAAAATTCATTGTACCATCATAGCCGCCCATAACATTGGAATAGGAAACGTCTACAACGCCAGAAATATCATCATTGCCCCAATAAATTGAGTTCATGATTGATAGATCCCCAGAAGCATTTTTAACACCAGAATTATCATCAGAACCGTTAGCTAATAGTGTACAGTGATCTAAAGAAACATCGCCACCAATTAGAAAAAAAGCGCCGCCTTGAGCAGCGTGGTTATTAGCGAATACACAATTAGTAAATCTGGAATAGGAATCGCTGGCATATACAGCACCACCATTCCCATCACTGTTGTTATCACGGAATATCATATTCTCAAATACCGGATCCGCACCACTAATCGATATAGCTCCACCATCATCATTGCTGCCATTCATAATTGTTAAACCGGAAATATGAACCGAATCATTTTCACCACTGTTAAACACAAAAGCCGGGCCCTGATTCTGACAGTCAATTATTGTACTGTCTGGTCCATGCATAGTACGAATTATACGTGGCACACCATCCATATCAAGCTCACGGTTTTCGCTACCACTATAGGTCCCAGGTGCTAGTTCAAGGGTATCACCTCTAGAAAATGACTTGCTAAGCGCCTCAGCAATGGTTTTAACCGCTTCATCTGCGGATAAACCATCATTAATATCATCACCATTGCTATCATCTATATAATAGACAAAGCGGCGAAAATCACTACGAGCATGTTCATAGGCCCCGAGATCAGGGTTAGATCCAACAGGATTAGGACGTGGATTGCCAAGCAAGTCAATACTTGGCGCAAGAATATTATTTTCTTCAGCGTCTTCAATACTTGTGCCACCGCGGCCAATAGCAGCACTGTATTCAGATAGGGAATAAGAGCTATCTTCAAAAGTCGGATAAAAATCATAGTGACCCTCTTCTGCATCAAACCAAGATTCATTACTGCTGTTTTCAAAAATCGTATTTTTCAAAGCAACATAATGTATACCACTATTTTGGCTAATATCGACTTGGGCGGATGAGGGAGAATTGCCGGCAATTATTGAATTAAAAATAACAATTTCTTTTGAAATTACAGTGGTAAGGCTTATATCCAAGCCCACACCCCAGGATAAAGTTGATCCAGTATTATTCGCAATAGTTGAATTAATAAGTGTTAAATCTGAATTGTTAGACTTTAAACCTGCACCGCTTGTTTGGCTTGCAAATTGGCTATCTACAACGTAATTCCCTGCTATTACTGAATTTTTTATTAATACTTCACTTAGATAGGCATTGACACCAATCCCATTGTGAAATTCCGAAGCTGACCCTGTGTTTTCAGTATAATTGTCAATTATTTTAGTCCTGTCAAGCACTAGCTCTCCGCTACTTACATAGATACCAGCCCCTTCCATCCCACCGGATCCACCATTATCATGCCGATTATTTTTAATCAAACAATCACGGAAAATGACATCTGCTCCCAATATTCTAACAGCCGCATCTTTACCATCTCCGTCTTTGATAACACAATTTTCAAATACAACGTTTCCGTTTTCCACTTTTATTGTTGTGCCATCGGAAAGGTCATCCCCACCACCATTAGTGATTGTGAAACCAATAATTTTCACTGTAGCGTCTGTTTCAAAAACGCTAGAACTGATATCAAATAACCGCTTAGTCCCCTCACCATCAAGTATTGTAGAGTCAGGACCACCACTGGCGAGAAGTACTACGTCTTTCAGTGAATTATTTTCCCTAGTAAAATTTAATTCCTGATCATCATTGCGATCATACGTCCCCGGCAATACCACTACCGTATCCCCATCATTAACGATTCCATCAATGGCATCCTGAATTTCCCGCATGGGATCATTTAAACTGCCTTCACCGAATGCGCTACCATTATCAGCATCTACATACCATTTTGGCCCATGGAAATAAGGGGTTGATTTTAGATGAAGCGAGGGTGCACTTTCATAACTACCAGTATCAACACTGGTTACATAAAACCAGTATTCATCACCATTTGTCAACCCGGTAACATTATAGTTATCTGTAGCAACGCCATCTATTGTGTCAATTATAGTGAACGTTATTGAATCAGAACTCTGGTATACATAATAACCTATTACATCTGATTCATTAGACTTTGTCCAACTAAGATTTATGGATTCGTGATCCGGATCTGCTGCCAGATCCACAGGGGCAACAGGGTATGGCGTAACCGATAACGGGCTTTCCCAAGCACCCACATCTGGCACCGCTATCTGATCACCATCTTCATTCTCTGGATATGCGTCTGGATTTGTAGGGTTGGGGCGAATATTTCCAGCAATATCAACAGCTGGCATATTGATTTCACGCCCCAATAAATCTTCACCTTCAATGGTGCCAACACCGATAGCAGCACTTCTAGGGTGAAGTACATAGGTTGAATCAAGAAACTCTGGTTCACCATTAAAAACACCATCATCATAATCATCCGGGTCAACACCATTGAATAAAGAATAGCTTACACTGATCTCTGGTTCATTGCCCTCGGTATAAAATTGACCTTCATCCTCAGAAGTATTGCCTGTTAGAATAGAATTAATTATCGTAAGTGTTGGGAATTCATTATTATAGTTACTCAGGGCAGCGACGGCACCAAAACCCTGATCGGTACTCATATGACTAACTTCATTATCCACAATTGTTGAATTAATTATTACAACATTCGTTTCACCAGCAATATAAAATGCGCCTCCTACAGCAGGGTTACCAGCTTGGGTCGAAGAACAATTGTTTCTTGCAATGATTGAATTAATAATATGTACATCACTGTTATTATTTAGCATCATAGCTCCACCATACGACCAATTATCTGTAGCACTATTAGTATTGTCCGTTATTTTACAGCGATTAAAAACTACATCTGAATTTTGATCAACTATAACCGATGCATAGCCTCCCCCCATAGTATTATTTTTTATTTCACAATCAATAAATCTTGCATTTGATGTTAAGATAGAGATTACTGGCATATTCGCTGATGTTTCACTAAAGATGCAGTTTTTAAATGTTACACCAGAATAAGTATGTGACCAAGATTGTGTATTAAAGTTCCAATTACAGTTATGGCATCCAGAAATATTCACTGCAGAACCATTATTATTGCCTCCACCATCTTTAATCGTAAACCCAATTATTTGCAGGGTTGTATCTGTTTCATCGTCCAATTCAAATAGACTTTTATTTCCTTCTCCATCCAGTATCGCTGTAGCAGGTCCATCACGTGATGTTAATACAATATTTTTCCCGACCGTAGTTCCGTTTTCATTGGTCGTAATAAATTCAAGTTGCTGATCGTCAGGACGGTCATATGTTCCTGGCAATACCATTACTGTATCCCCTGCTGCTGCCACATCAATAGCATCCTGAATTACCCGCATGGGATCCTCAGGACTTCCTTCATGAGATCCTGCGCCGGAATTCTCATCTACATACCATACAGGACCTTCATAAACCGGTTTAAATTTTACCTGAGCCGAAGCTGGGCTCTCATAACTGGATGTATCCAACGCGGTCACATAAAACCCATAAAGAGTTTCATTAGTAAGCCCTGCGATAATCGTTGATGTAGAAGTTAGGCTATCTAATGTGTCTGCTACTGTAAAAGAAGACCAACCCAAACTACTGGAATCCGCCTGGTACACATAATACCTTACTACATCATCAGCTGACGGGGCCGTCCAAGATAAGGAAACCGTCTGGTGCGTTGCTGTCCCCGTAAGCGCAGTAGGTGAATCCGGGTATGGCGTGACAGATAAGCTACTTTCTTGAGCACCTAGATCTGGATCGGAACCGGCTGGATTCGGTCGAACATTACCGGAATAGTCTGTGGTCGGCGCTAATAGAGTATTACCATCCCAGTCATCCGCTGACATTGTACCTGCGCCAATGGCTAGACTACTAGCACTTAAAGTGTAATTGGTGTCTGCAAATTG
>JBJKZU010000072.1:0-5868 GCA_045569095.1 Fidelibacterota bacterium | reverse complement strand
GTTACAGCCGGCCAAAGGATTCGATATTGGTGCTGGTAAAAGTGAAGAAATATCTACTACAATATACGGCGGTATTGTGGGGTTGGTGTTTGATGGTCGTGGCCGCCCATTTAAGCTACCCGTTGAAAAAGATAAGCGAATTGAAGACCTTACTGCCTGGAGTAATGCCATGAATGAATATCCACTAGAAAGCGCTGCCTGATCATGGCTCATGCCTATACACCAGGATTAAAAGTATTACAAAGAACATCCGTAGATAAAGAGCGGCGTTTGCCTCTGAAGGGGGATGTTTTGGTTGCAGCAGGAAAAACAGTAGTGCCAGATGATATCGTGGCCAGAACATATTTGCCTGGTAATGTTCAAATGGTAAACATTGCGAATCTATTAAATATTGATGCTCAGGACATAGCTGAGGTGATGCTGGTGGATATTGGTGCCGAAATTAAAGAAGGCGAATTACTAGCAGAAACAAAGGGGTTATTCGGGTTTTTTAAATCTAGTGCTGTTTCACCGGTTGACGGTGTACTGGAATCGATTTCTGATGTTACTGGACAGGTAGTGTTAAGAGAAGTGCCAATACCTGTAGAAATTGATGCCTACATGAATGGCGAAGTAGCCTCTGTTTTGGAAGAAGAGGGAGTTGTTGTCACCTCAAATGCAGTTTTTATTCAAGGAATATTTGGTATGGGAGGGGAAAATCGAGGTGAACTGCGAGTGTTGGTTGATAATAGAGAAGACGAACTTACACCGGAAATGATACCAGGTGATGTAAAAGGTGCGGTAATCGTGGGCGGTTCGTTTATCAGTCTAGAAGCCTACAAAAAAGCGATTAGTGTAGGGGCTGCGGCTGTAGTTGTCGGGGGCTTCAATTATCATGATTTAAAAGATGTTCTTGGCTATACATTGGGTGTTGCAATAACTGGCTCAGAAAATCTGGGTACATCATTGATTCTTACTGAAGGATATGGACGAATTCCTATGGGAAATAGATGTTTTGAACTACTGAAACAACACAATGAAAAATTTACATCAGTAAATGGATCAACACAGATCCGTGCCGGTGTGATTAGACCAGAAATAGTGATCCCTCTAACAGCAGATGATTCCATGGAATCCAAAACAGATAAGGATACAACTTCTGGAATCAGTTCAGGCAGTCTGGTGCGCGTGATCAGGGCGCCATATTTCGGTGATATAGGTACTGTTGTTTCTTTACCATCTGAACTCCAGCAAATGGAATCGGAGACTATGGTCCGCGTTGCCGAAGTGAAAATCGGGGGCGAAACACTGGTGATCCCTAGAGCTAACCTAGAAATGGTGGAAACAGTCTAACTATCATTGACTATTATTTTGGAATCCAACGTATATAATGATCAGTCGGATCGGGATATTATTTTTATCCGACGTGTTGCGGATCGAATTCATCGATCTGGGCTGGTAACACCAGCTGTATTTTTTTTGGAACTAACCAAACCATTAGCTTTGATTGGAAGTCACGCTATGATATTTTTTGGACCTATAATTAATGCATTTATTAATACGGAGGGATATTATAGAGCAGCTGAATTATTTGAAGAACCGGCAAATGTGGAATTGCTGATCCGGGAAATTGAAAAACTTGAAGATGAATTAACCCATGTTGAAGGATAGACAATTCTGGATGGTTGCCGGTGGTCTTGCCCTGGCATTCATTGTGTTTTGGTCGGCAGGTCATCCTGGATTTAGAGAAGAGCGTATAGTAATGTTTTTGGCTATTACCATTATGGCTGGCACACTGATATATTATATTCGTCTGGCACATCGCGGTGAAAAATTCCACCTACGCTCTATTCCTGGTTTAAAAGCGGTGGAAGAAGCTGTGGGTAGGTCAACTGAAATGGGAAAACCGGTGTTATATGTTCCCGGTATCATGGATATGGACCAGGTGGAAACGGTTGCTGGAGTTATAATACTTGGCCATGTAGCCAAAATGACGGCCCGTTATGAAACAAGTTTAAATGTACCCGTTTCACGTTCGATCGTAATGAAAGCAGGCCGGGAAATAGCACGGGAATCTTATACGATGGAAGGCAGGCCTGATCTTTTTCAGGACGATATGGTGCATTATCTAACCGATGATCAGTTTGCTTATGCCGCTGGTGTAAATGGAATTATGGTAAGGGAAAAACCTGCAGCTTGTCTTTATATGGGTAAATTTTATGCAGAATCATTAATTCTTGCCGAAACAGGAAATTCCATTGGAGCGATCCAAATTGCGGGAACAGCTTCCCAAGCCCAGATTCCATTTTTTGTTACAGCCTGTGACTATACACTCATTGGTGAAGAATTTTTTGCCGCTAGTGCTTATTTATCGCAAAAACCAGAATTATTAGGTGGATTGAAAGGGCAGGATATGCTTAAAGCTTTTGTTACCGCAGGTATTCTACTCGCATTATTCCTGCGTGTGTTTAATGATATCGGTTGGATTGGCTGGAATGTTATTGACTTTTTAACGGTTCAATAAAATAAACGAATGCTCTGGAAACGACAAATACCAATTTTAATAGCCACAGTTGTTGGTCTGCTAACTTTATTCGGATGGTTCATTGATAATCCAGGTATTGAATCATTTGTTAATGATGATGCTACACAATGGTTTGATATACTAGCTAGTTTTGCCATATTTCTAGGTGCCTTGAATTTGATGAAACTTCAGGGTAGAAAAGTCCTCAAACAACACAGCGGCTGGCAATATAGCCTTTTTGCAATTGGTGGGTTTATTTTTGCTATAGTTGCTGGTTTTATATACAAAGGTAACGATGCTGTTGCCTGGGGAGTCCATGTAACGAGTAAAGGAACATTATTCAAATGGATGTTTGATTTTATTTTCACCCCACTTTCCGCTACTATGTTTGCCTTGTTGGCTTTCTTTGTAGCATCTGCATCCTATCGTGCTTTTCGGGTAAGAAATTTAGAAGCGACACTATTACTTGTATCAGGAATTATTATCATGGTAGGCCGCGTTCCTATAGGTAGTAGTATTTCGAGCTGGTTTATTATGTATCTGCTCGTATTGGTAGGTAGTATTGCAGCAAATATCACCTTGAAAGATAAGATAATTACGTTTGGTGTCCTCTTAGGTGGTGTCGTGATCGTAACAATTTGGGGGTCATTGGCTGGCTGGCCGGTTGATC
The DNA here is from genome assembly GCA_045569095.1 of Fidelibacterota bacterium. GTDB lineage: Bacteria > Fidelibacterota > Marinisomatia > Marinisomatales > TCS55. The sequence goes on along the minus strand of JBJKZU010000072.1, from coordinate 2,695 downwards.
AGCCCAGCATATTTTATCTGCCTATGCTGCAAGATTGGATATACAATAATCCCAATGTAGCAGGCGCAAGGGCGATAATGATTGGCATTGGGCTGGGAATCTTTGCTACATCCATCCGCTATATTCTGGGAGTAGAGAAATCCTATATTGGTGAATGATGAAAAATATAATTGAATTAATACTGAGTATTGGCAAAGTAGATCGGCGCTGGATCTTTCTTGTTATAGGATTGGCGGTCCTTCTGCCCCTGTTCTTTCCATTGGGATTACCAATTCGCGCGACAAACGCTACTCAGCGAGTTTACGATGCAGTGGAAGAGTTAGAGCCCAATTCCAAAATACTGGTGTCTTTTGAGTATGGTCCCAGTACCAAACCTGAAATACACCCGATGGCGATAGCTATTCTACGGCATCTGTTTACCAATAGTCAGAAGGTTTATGTTACCTGTTTATGGCCGGATGGTCAGTTTATGGCCGAAGATGCCTTAACCGAAATAGCTGAAGAAGAATATGGACTTACCTATGGAGAAGATTACGTGCTACTGGGTTTTCGTCCGGGTAATGAAGCAGTGGTGAAAGGGTTAGTAAGTAATATCCGCAAACTATATACAACTGACGCACGGGGTACGTTGGTGGATCAAATTCCAATGATGGCGAATGTCAATAGGGTAAAAGACTTTGATTTTATTTTCTCTGCATCTGCAGGTTATCCTGGGACCATTGAATGGGTCCAATATGCGGCCGATCCAACCGGTGTGCCTATGAGCACAGGTACAACATCCATTCAGGTAAATGATGTGATGCCTTATGTGCAAAGCGGACAGGTTAAAGGTATTTTAGCTGGCATGCCGGGTGCTGCGGAATATGAGGCGCTGATAGGATCGCCAGGAATTGGTACCAGTGGTATGGATGCGCAATCGATTGCCCACCTGGTAATTGTCCTTTTCATTGTTTTTGGTAATATCACCTATTTTATTGAAACGCGGAGAGCAAAGAAGTATTAATATGGAGATGTTGAAATTATGGTAATAGGTGCCTGGATATCCGTTTTTCTGACCCTGGCGATATTTTCCTATCTTTATAAGGATAATCCGTTCTACAAGGTTGCCGAACATGTATTCGTGGGTATCTCTACAGGGTATTGGACGTCCATGTTTTTCTGGACGCAGATTCAGCCGAATCTTTTCGGTAGACTATGGCCGGCTACTGAGTATGACGCCAGTTCATTGTGGTATAAGCTTTACAATGTATTTGGTGTGTTCAGTTCTGTGTTTCCTGAAGGTGGTATTGCGAAAGGGCATGATATGCATTTGATTTACCTTGTCCCGTTCGCATTGGGTATCATGATGTTGTTAAGCGTTTCATCAAAACTAAGTTGGATGGCGCGATGGGGGATTGCCTACACCGTAGGCATGGCCGCTGGATTACGTGCCTATGGTTTTCTGAATTCAAACGTATTGGGTCAGATAAAGGGTTCAGCTTTCCAAATATTTAATTCAGACCTGCCATATTTTGCTCTAGTCGGCGAAAGTATAACTAATAATTTTGTTATACTTATCGGCACAATTACTGGCCTAATGTATTTTTATTTTAGTCGTGAACACACGGGAAATTTTGGACGATTGACCAAAGTAGGTATTTATTTCCTGATGATCAGTTTTGGCGCCTCATTTGGTTTTGCTGTTATGGGACGGATTTCGCTTCTAATCGGACGTTTTGTAGATCTAATACACTACTCCAGTTCCGCCTATAACAATGCTACAATATGGATTTTACTTATCATGGTACTTTTGCTGGGTTATTCTGCTTTTATGGATAAAAGTAAGCCTGTTGAACCACCGGCGAATGATCATACTGGTTGATAATATCTTCTCTTTTTATTGAGACCGTAGCCCTTGGCTTGTGGGCATTGTGACTGTAATTTTAGCCGCAAAATATTCACCAAATAGTATCATCAAACTCTTTTAGGATAGAAAATGTTGGACTTACTTAAAACATGCGGTATTAGCAATTCAAATTTGGGCGGCTGCGTTGGTGGAAGTGATTGGACTACAACAAAAGATGCAGGGATAAATACATCAATAAATCCAAGTAATGAAGAAGTGATTGCCTCTGTTTTTGAAGCGAATAAAGGGGACTATGATAAGATAGTCAAGGAAGCACAAACTGCTTTTGCGGAATGGCGTAAAGTGCCAGCGCCCGTTCGGGGTAATCTCGTCCGTGAAATGGGCAATGCGCTACGGGAAAAGAAAGATGTCCTGGGTGGTCTTGTGTCCTTGGAAATGGGAAAAATTAAGGAAGAAGGTGCTGGTGAAGTTCAGGAAATGATCGATATTGCTGATTTTGCTGTGGGGCAGTCGCGCATGCTTTATGGTAAGACAATGCATTCGGAACGTCCCAATCATCGGATGTATGAACAATGGCATCCACTGGGACCGATCGGGGTCATTACCGCGTTTAATTTTCCAGTAGCTGTGTGGGCCTGGAATGCGTTCATCGCTGCTATTGCAGGTGATGTTGTTATTTGGAAACCTTCCAGCAGTACACCTCTTACCGCTGTGGCGGTACAGCATATTTGCAATGATGTACTAAAACGGAATGGATATCAAGGCATATTCAATTTGATTATTGGAAAAGGATCCACGATTGGTGAACGCATGCTAAACGATAAACGATTACCTTTGATTTCATTTACT
>JBJKZU010000071.1:0-6021 GCA_045569095.1 Fidelibacterota bacterium | reverse complement strand
ACGTGAATTATTTACAATACTGAGCTCAGTTTCGTAAAAGTTGAGTATTCTATCAAGTAATTGATCCCGTTTTGATTCGGGGTAAATTGTTTCAAAACCAACAGATAGAAATACAACGCCGCCGTTTTCACTACTATTTCCGAATGTGCCGGTATAGCTAATACCCATGCCGCCGCGTGTTGCATAATCTACATCATTAAATTTTGCACATACTTCAGCACCATTAACTGGTTTGATGCCGTCGGGCCAATCCACATCATAAGTGCCTTGAGTTCCATTATCAAAGGTGATATCGGATATTCCATCAAGCAATGAATTACTTACACCGTAGCCGCTGTAAGTTCCTTGCTGTCCGCCAGCTGCATCGGATAAATAGTCTGCTTTAAGATAGTCTTGTAAGAATTGATTATCGGTAGCGCTACCTTGGCTAGAAAGATCATAGCCAATCTCTGATCCGGACACAAAAAGAAACCCACCATTTTCTAAATATGATTTTACCAAGTCTTGTTCTGCTCCTGTAAAAGAACTGGTAGCTGTACCTTCCTCACCAAGGATCCAGTCTACAACAGCATAGTTATCGAGGTCAATGTCGCCTTCCATAATTGCTTCATTGGTGGCGGTATCAAAGGGATAGCCTTGTGAATGGAAAGCACTGCCATGTTGCCGGATAAAGTTAAATGTGTTGGTAGTGCCATTTACCCGATCAAAGCCATTAATAATCAAACACTTCACATTTCCGGTTGATGGTATTACACCCAGTAATTCTGTCTGGGGACTGTAACCAAAATCATTTGCAGCGGAAATGGAAATAAAATAAGATTCACCAGCAGTAAGGTTATCGATAACAATTGGCCGTTGGGTAAAAATACCCAATGTATCAAGTATGTTGTTGTCAAGGTAACCTCGTAATGCGACATAGTTATCTGCAGCTTGCGCTCCCTGAAAATCTATCATTACTGCACCATTGCCAATATTTTTGATAATTAACCTACTTGGTGTTGTTGGCGGTGCGTTAGCGCCAAATTTAGCAGAGAGCAGGTCCCAGAGTTCGGAGTTGCTGCCATCATAACCCATCGCCCAAACACCAACCCCTAATAGATCATTATTGATAGCAAAATCATATTTCAGGGATAAGGATAAGCTGTCATCATACCAGCCTTGTATCCAGTTAGGGTTTTGATAGCGGTACCATGGAGTCTGTGATGATCCATGCCATAGTTTTCCGTAAGACAATGCATTTCCTTCCATTTCTGCATAAAATTTTGCTGAACCATTATCTGTAGTAGATGCACCAGCTGAACTGGATGTAGCTGGCCATTCAAAACCAAAATAAGGGCAGCCGATGATCAATTTATCTGCCTGGTTATTGGTTTTATTTAAATAATCATTTACTGTCCAAGAAACTGTATAGCCACCACCGCTTAGCGGTGCATTCGGCCCTGTACTTGAACTACCACTGTAATAGTAATCGTACCCCATAATGAACAAGCCATCGCTTATGGTAGCTAGCGCATTATAATCCCAGCCATCGTTCCAATCAACAGCTGGGGTGGCCAGAGTAACCTGGGAACCTGGGATCTCAGTATGAAAGGTATTTGTGAGGTCAGTGATAAACTGTACCATGTTTTGTTTCTGAGATGCAGGAAATGATTCAAAGTCCACATTAACGCCATCGGCGTTCCCAGCCTGTACTTGTGTTAGCAGATTATCAATTAGGTTTTGTCGATAAGTTGCATTACTCAACAAGGTTACTAGATCACTATTGCTGAACAGGGTGACGCATAGCACAACATCTACACCATTAGCATGGGCAAGATTTATTAGGCCTGTGACCGGCCAGCCATGAAGATTATTTAGATCACCAGTTGCAGTTGCTTCAGCACTAAAGTAAGCAATGGTTGAAATCAAGCTGTAGTTATAGTTTTGCCAAGCAGTTCCCATCCAGTAAGGATGATAACCAAACATTTCATGTGTTGGTGTCACATTGCGTTGTTGAACGGGTATAATTATTTCGTTAGTTCGTTGATATGGGGGTGCAATATAGTTTTCATTATAGTATTCAAGCTGAATTTGGTGAACGCTGGGGCGTTCCTGCCCAAAACTATACAATGATATTGTTATGAAGATCAATATGATTGGGCGTGCTATTCTCATCAATTTAGCTACGCATCACAATTACGAAAAATATCTTCTATAGTTTCCTTGGATCGGATAAGGCGTGGCTCATCCTTATCAATGAGTAATTCAGCAGGACGTGGTCGCGTGTTGAACTGGTGGGACATGGCATAGCCGTATGCACCAGTATCCATGATGGCAATTAAATCTCCTTCCATTACATCCGGAAAGGGAATATCTACAGCTAGGCGATCAGTATTTTCACATATGCGACCAGTAACATCAGTTGTTATATTTTGTTTTCCTATAGGATCACCAACTTTATAGATGCGGTGAACCGCACCATATAGTGCTGGACGCATTAGCGTTTCCATACCGGCATCTAATCCAACAAATTTTTTATAACTATCTTTAATACCAGTCACCCTGGCTAAAAGAATCCCTGCATCACCTACGATTGCGCGGCCGGGCTCAATGCATAGGATCGGCCAATCCTCTTGATGTTGACCATAAAATTCTTTGAAAACTTCAGCCACCAGACGAAACACGTTATCAAAATCAAGTGGATCTTCATCATCGGTGTATGGTATACCAAAACCACTTCCTATGGAAATCTTTTTTAGTCGTTGGTCAATAGTATTTTCAATGAGGCGCGCTGTTTTAAGAATTAGTTTGGTGTTCTCTTTGAAATGGTTCTCATCAAGAATAGCTGACCCTGCATGGCATTGCAATCCGAATGTTTTTACACCATCTGTTAAGGCTGATTGATATACAGCAGCGATTTTTTCAACCGGAATTCCAAATTTTGCATCATGACCACCGGTGACTATTTCAGAAAAACGACCTTTGCCGACTCCTGGATTCAATCGGAAACTTATATATTCTGGAATACAAATATTTTTCATACGCTTGAAAGACGTTTTATCATCAAGATTCACTTCACAGCCGCTATTTACAGCTGATTGCAAATCATCTATCGATTCAAAATTGCCAGTATATACACAATTTTTCATAGGAATTCTGGCCATTTTGGCCGCCAGCAACTCTCCGGGACTAGAACAATCAGCCCCTAAACTAGAGATATGTTGATGCATGAAGGTCAGTAAGTTTGGATTATTGTTTGATTTTACAGCGTAGTATATCTGATATTTATCGAAATTATTCTCTAAACCCGTATCAATGCTATTCAGATTATTGCGTATCCGTTCACCAAAATAGGTATATAGTGGTGTGCCATATTCCTCGCAAATATTTTTTAATCTGCTTCCATCTAGTACTTTATCTAGTAATGGGTGTTTTGTCATTATTAATTATTCGATATATATCTATTGGTTGAATATAATTGTCTCAGGATTAGGCAGAAAATAATTACTGAATCCTTTGATCAGAAAAAGCGAAATTACCGGGCTAATTATTTATTATTAACTGATGGATCAGACAAAAATTCAAGATTACATAAACCGGTTTTGGGATGACCATATTACCCCAACACTGGTGGATTATATTCGAATTCCTAATAAATCACCAGATTTTGATCCAGCCTGGATTAAAAGTGGTCATATGGCTGCAGCATTGGATCTAGCCAAGGAATGGGCTGAAAACCATAAGCCGGAGCCCAGCACTGTTCACGTTTTTCAAAAAGATAATAGAACACCATTAATTTTAATTGATTGCCCAGGTGAAGTAGAAGGAAATATTCTTATGTATGGTCACTTGGATAAACAGCCGGAAATGGAAGGCTGGTGGGATGGATTTGGCCCCTGGAACCCTGTTATGGAAGGAGATAAACTGTATGGTCGCGGTGGGGCAGATGATGGTTACGCAATGTTCGCTGCTACAGCAGCTGTCCGTTCATTAAAAGAGCAAGGTATAAAACACCCCAGGATACTCATTTTAATTGAATTTTCCGAGGAAAGTGGTTCGCCAGATCTACCATTTTACATGGATCATTGCAGTGCAATTATTGGGGCACCTGATCTTGTGGTTTGCCTAGATTCTGGTGCAGGTAATTATGAACAGTTCTGGACAACAACCTCATTGCGAGGCCTCATTGGCTGTACTGTCCGTGTTGATGTGCTAACTGAGGGTGTTCATTCAGGATCTGCAAGTGGATTAGTACCCTCTTCATTCAGGGTATTACGCCAATTGCTTTCAAGGTTAGAAGATGAAAAAACAGGATCCATACAGCTGGACGAACTAACTGTTGATATTCCGGAATACAGATTAAAGGAAGCTGAAGCTCTTGTTGCAGCTCTAGATGGTGAAACTGAAAAATTCCCTTGGCATAGAGCCATGGACCCTACAACAAAAGACCCCGTTAAAGGAATCTTGAGGCGAACATGGAAACCGGCATTATCTGTTGTTGGGATGGATGGTGTCCCTGCTATAAAAGATGGGGGTAATGTATTACGACCGTATACAGCATTACGCTTATCCATGCGCATACCACCTACCCTTAATAAAGAAATTGCAGTAGATGCTATGCGGAAGGCTTTAACGGATAATCCACCTAACAATGCCAGTGTAACAGTTGAATTTGATGAACCTGCAACCGGTTGGAACGCGCCGGCGTTAGAACCCTGGCTTGCTACTGCTATGCAGGAAGCATCCAAGACATATTTTAATAAACCAGCCCTATCTATGGGAGAAGGTGGTACCATACCATTTATGGCCATGCTTGGTGAGAAATTTCCTCAAGCACAGTTTGTCATTACGGGCATCCTTGGACCGGAATCCAATGCGCATGGACCTAATGAATTTGTCCATATACCCTATGCAAAAAAACTCACTGCCTGTATTGCCTCAATTCTGCATGAGTTTCCGAATAGATAATTAATGAAATATTTACCAGTCATTTATGTTAGTGCAATGCTTATTGTAGGATCGTGTAATCAAAAAACAATTGAACAAATACCAGTAAAAAAAAGCCCCAACATAATGGTTGCTGATGTCCAGAAAAAGATAAGTGAAAAAGTTAATATTCTTTTATTGGATGTACGTACTGCAACTGAATTTGACGGGCCTTTGGGGCACATAGCAGGTGCAGTATTATTCCCAGTTCAGGAGTTAGAACAACGGATTGATGAATTAAATGAACATAAGGAAAAGGAAATTATTGTAATATGTCGCAGTGGGAACAGATCGCAGACCGGTACACGCATATTAATTTCGCACGGGTTTAATGCGGTAAATATGTTGGGTGGCATGAAAGCATGGAATGATTTACAATGAATGCTATATTCAGTAAATAGATAATATAATCAGTAACTATGTCATATAGAATAGGACTTGATCTAGGCGGGACAAAAGTGCTAGGTGTTGTGACGGACAGCGACCATAAGGTGATACACCGGAAAAAACACCGCTTATCAAATAGGGCAGATATCTCAGCAGTCATGGACCAGACAAGCAATGTATATAGTTCGCTTACCGAACATGCGGGTGATGAAGAAATTGCATCGGTGGGTATTGCGCTGCCAAGTCCGGTAGATAATGAGCTTGGCCATGCGAAACATCTTACTGCATTTCAAGAAAAAGAATTACCAGTTCGGGATATGCTTAAGGAAAGAACCGGTGTGGATATAAAGTTGGGTAATGATGTGAATATGGCAACTTTAGCAGAGTATAAATTTGGTGCGGGACAGGGTGTATCATCATTATTTACTTTTTATCCTGGCACTGGTCTTGGCGGAGGCTACATTTACGAAGGAATACTGGTAACTGGTTTTAATTCTACTGCTGCAGAAGTCGGTCATGTGATCATTGACATAGATGGCCCTTTATGTAAATGTGGTCGCCATGGATGTTTAGAAGCAATTGTAAGTTATCATGGTCTTAAAACAATGTTGAGCGAAAAGTTATCTAGAGGTGCAGCAAGCGTTATTGATCATACCAGTTTTCGTGCAA
>JBJKZU010000070.1:0-6036 GCA_045569095.1 Fidelibacterota bacterium | reverse complement strand
CTTTTATGTTGGCCTATTATATATCCTTCAACCACTAATCGTGCCCGCAGAGACATATTACTCAGCCGCGCTACCATTTCTGGCTGAAGGTATTTTCGTTTATCAATTAATTCCATAAAATTTACTTAGTGTCATCTTCCAATAAGATGGAAAGAATATCATCAGTGCTTAACCCTTCTGCCTCAGCATTAAAGTTAGTGATTAAACGATGGCGTAGCACAGGTCGAGCCATTGCTTTTATATCATCTATTTCAGGCGCAGGCCTGCCGTCTAACACAGCTTTGGCTTTTGCACCTAGTACTAGGTATTGTGATGCTCTTGGTCCTGCACCCCATTCGATCCAACCGCTGACCGCAGCGAACGCCTTATCTGATTGCGGGCGTGTCTTGGAGACCAGGTCAACAGCGAATTCAATAACATTATCTGCAATAGGTACCCTGCGCACAAGGTCTTGATAAAGTAGCAGGTCTCGCCGGTCGATTATGATATTTAATTCTTTGTCTATTCCACTAGTGGTAGATTTGACAATTTCTACCTCTTCTTCGTGCTCAGGATAGTCGATCTTTATATTAAACATGAAGCGGTCCAACTGTGCCTCAGGCAATGGGTAAGTGCCTTCTTGCTCAATGGGATTTTGTGTTGCTAGAACAAAAAATGGTTCTTCAAGTATATAGGTTTGACCAGCTGTAGTAACCTTATGTTCCTGCATAGCTTCTAATAATGCAGCCTGTGTTTTTGGCGGAGTACGGTTAATTTCATCAGCCAGTATTATGTTTCCGAAAACAGGCCCTTTAAAAAATCTAAATTCCCTTTTTCCTGTATTGTGGTCTTCTTCTATTATTTCTGTTCCTGTAATATCACTTGGCATCAGGTCGGGTGTAAATTGAATACGGCTAAAATTCAGGTCTAAAAGTTCAGCGATTGATTTTATCAATAAAGTTTTTGCCAATCCCGGGACACCAACTAAAAGAGTGTGTCCCCGACAAAGTAAGGCGATAAGAATATGATCTATTATCTCTTTCTGCCCTACAATACGTTTTGATATTTCCATATTGAATCGATCACGTGATTCTGTAAGCCGTTTCATCAATTTAATATCTGTCATTTTATTCATGTAATTTCCATCTATTATTTTGCTTGTGATTCAGAAGGGGTCAAAATTAAATGGTGCCCCCTCAGGAAACAATGTTATTGTCTTGTTCTATCATTATAGGCACTAGAAATTCTGTTGTATGTCTAATGCGCGAGTAGCACAAGAAGTTCAACTAGTTGGTATGGATATTTCAGCAATGGAGACCCTTGCTTCTATGCATGACGAATTACCATTTCGAGGAAAACAATTGTTTCATTGGGTGTATAAACAACAGGTCGATTCAATAAATGCGATGAATACCCTGCCATCTTCGTTTCGTGATTTACTTACCGATGAATATGTTTTGCATCCTTTGAAGCTTATAAAAAAAACAGGCTCGGATTTAGAGCAAACTCAAAAATTTTTACTCCAGCTACCTTATGGAGAGAAAATTGAATCAGTTGTCATGGAAGAAAAAAAACGAGTCACTTTATGTGTCAGTACTCAAGTGGGCTGTGCCGTAGATTGTAAATTCTGCGCAACAGCAAAAATGGGATTTATAAAAAACCTCACAGCGGGAGAAATAGTTGATCAATATTTGCTGATACTGAATTCTATTAATAAACGAATCACTAATGTGGTATTTATGGGTATGGGCGAACCATTTTTAAATTATCAGCAGGTTATAAAAGCAGCTAACTTGCTTAATCATAAAGAAGGTATAAATCTGAGCGCAAAAAGAATTACCATATCCACAGTTGGTATTATACCAAAAATAATTCGGTACACCCAAGAAGGTCATAAGTATAAACTGGCAATCAGCCTGAATGGGAGCAGTCAGGATCAACGCCTGAAGATTATGCCTATTTCAAAAACGCATTCAATGGATGCTCTAATTAAATCTGCCTGGGATTACTATCATATATCTAAAAAATTGATTACACTGGAATATGTATTGTTGTCCGGTGTAAATGATGATATTGTAGATGCAGATAGACTAATGAATTTGATTGGAAATTTGCCATGTAAGCTGAATTTGATTCCTTATAATGAAATTGATGGTCCTTTCTACCGTTCAAGTGAAGAAAAAATTGAACGATTTCTAAATCGACTCAAACGTGCAAATTTTACGGTAACCATTCGCTGGAGTAAGGGCACGGATATAAGTGGCGGTTGCGGACAGCTCGCTGTGATGGATCAGGAAAGTTTTAATTGAAATATAATATACCAGCAATGAAACAGTTTATTATTGATCGGACTGAGTTTCGAGCGAGTATTGCTGTTGTACTCGGATCCGGAATGGGTGGATTTTGTGACCAGATGGATGATGTTATTTTAATACCATACAAAGATATACCTGACTATCCAGAATCAACGGTCCGGGGCCACGCGGGTGAATTGGCTATCGGATCATTATATAATATTCCTTTACTAGCCGCAAAAGGGCGGTTCCATTTTTATGAAGGTTATGATATACAAACGATAACGTTACCTATTCAATTATTTCATTCGCTGGGTATAAAATCTTTAATAATTACCAACGCAGCAGGATCCCTAAAGCCAGATCTGCAACCCGGGAGTCTAATGGTCATTGATAGTCATATGGATTGTACCTTCCGCATCAGCGTAACTGAACCTGAGGAATATTCAGGTATACCATATCATAACCCGGCATATATTAAACTGGCTGTTAAATCTGCAGATCAAATTAATTTGGCCATAACGAAAGGAACTTATTGTTGGACATTGGGTCCATCATACGAAACACCAGCAGAAGTATCATATATACGTTCTCTTGGGGGAGATGCGGTAGGTATGAGCACGGTTCCGGAGATCCAAGCAGCAACTGAATTAGGGATGAAGGTCCTAGGTGTTTCCACAATTACCAATTACGCTGCTGGGATAATTGATGAACCACTTTCCCATGACGACGTTATAAAAGTATCCGTCCAAGTTAAAGATGATTTTACCAATCTTTTGACCGAAATTATCAAGGGTATGGTTTTATAAGATGGCCGTAAAGATAAGATCAGAAGTAGCAGCAATAGCAGATGATGTAATTGCTATTCGCAGAGATATTCATAAATATCCTGAACTGGGATTTGATGAACACCGTACATCTAGCCTTGTGGCTGAACACATGAAAGACCTTGATTTTGATGTAACAACCGGTATAGGTAAGACAGGAGTAATAGGAGATTTAAAAGGCAATAAGGGTGGTCCAACAATTGGTTTGCGCGCAGACATGGACGCCTTACCCATACAGGAAACGGGAGAAATTCCTTACCGCTCTTTGAATGATGGAATTATGCATGCCTGTGGGCATGATGGTCATACAGCTATGCTGCTTGGTGCTGCAACAGTCCTAAAACAATTTCAAGAACATTTAAAAGGGAATGTACGCTTTATCTTTCAACCTGCTGAGGAGGGCGGAGGAGGTGCTCGCTATATGATAGAGGACGGCTGTTTGAATACGGTTGATGAGATATATGGTATCCATTTATGGAATTACCAAAAATATGGCGAAGTTGGGATTAAGGATGGACCAACAATGGCCGCCGCCGATGAATTCGCAATTACGATTAAAGGAGTTGGTGGTCATGGTGCCACACCCCAGGGTACAGTTGATGCCGTTTTAGTTTCCGCCCAATTGGTAACAGCAATACAAACTATAGTTAGTCGAAATACAAATCCTCTGGAAAGTACTGTTGTTACCGTGGGTCAAATAAATGGTGGCCATAATTTCAATGTAATTGCTGATGAAGTTGTGTTAAAAGGAACTGCCAGAGCATATACAGAAGATAATCGGCAAATGATTAAAAGGAGAATGAAAGAAATTATTAATGGTATTGGCCGCACTTTTGGTGCGGAAATTGAATTCACCTATATGGATGGATATCCGCCAACCATCAATAATGAAATAGCATGTGAAAAACTGAGGTTCTCTGCGGAAAAAGTGGTTGGTAACGGCTGCAGATTGCCTTATTTATCAATGGGCGGAGAAGATTTTAGTTATTATGCCCAGAAAATTCCTGGATGTTTTTTCTTTGTTGGTTCAGCGCCGACGGATCAAGAACTTCTTACAGTTCCTCATCATTGTTCCCACTTTGATATTGATGAAAGTGCACTTTTGGTAGGGTCTTCAATTTTTGTTCAGCTCATTGAAGATCAGCTAATTAGTAGCCAATAGCAGTATTTTCTCCCCTTATATCAGTTCCGCCAAAATAACCATCTTCATTTATTAAAATTGCATTTACATCACCAATATTTTTATAAGGTAAAATTTTATGACCTTTATTTATTAGTGATGTTTCTACATCTTTGATTATACTATATGATTCAGCCATAATTACATCAGGTAGCCATTGTGAATGTATCCTTGGTGCTGATACAGCTTCTTGTATATTCATATTGTGAACAGTTACGTTTAATATTGTTTGTAATACAGCTGTTATAATCCTTGAACCCCCAGGTGAGCCAAGTATGATAAATGGTTCTTTATTCTTTAATACAATTGTAGGTGTCATAGAACTTAAGGGACGTTTCCCGGGCTGGATAGCATTGGCAGCATTCCCTACTAATCCGAAAGCATTAGGCACCCAAGGCTTAACGGAAAAATCATCCATTTCATTATTAAGGAAAAACCCAGCTCCCTCTACAAGAAAACCTCCACCATATCCTAAGTTTATAGTAGTAGTTACGCTTACTGAATTACCATCCTTATCGATAACAGAATAATGGGTTGTTTCGGGGCTTTCATAACCACTTGGATCTCCAGCAAAAACAACTGTACTTGATGTTGCCTTATCTGCATCAAAATTATTCATGCGATCTTTTGCATATTTTTTGCTTGTTAGCATTAATAAAGGTGGCGTCCAAAAGTCAATATCACCTAGATGTTCGGCGCGATCAGCATAAGCCCGGCGTTCAACTTCAGTCAATAGGTGAATATAATCAGATGAATTCCAGCCAAGTTCTGCTAAAGAATAATTTTCAAGCATATTGAGCATCTCGATTAAAATAGTTCCCCCAGAACTTGGTAAACCCATGGAAATAATATCATATCCTTTAAATGAACCAATCATAGGATCACGATATTTAGATTTATATTTTAGTAAATCTTCGTGGGTAATTAAGCCAATCCCCTGATTCATCTCCGCTATGATAAGATCAGCTGTTTTCCCAGTATAAAAGCCATCTCGTCCTTCTCGGCTAATGCGTTTTAAAGTTCTAGCCAAGTCTTTTTGAATAAATCGATCTCCTGCTTTCCAGGGTTTTCTATTTTTACGGATAAATATCTTAGCAGCAGCTTTATTCTTTAGAAACAAATCTTTGTTATTATTAAAGCGTTTTGCTTCATAATGGCTTAATTTAAATCCTCTTTCAGCTAGTGCAATGGCAGACGCGAGTAATTCCCGACGCGATATATTGCCTGAGCCATGATCTTTCCATGCTTTTAATAATCCATCAACACTCCCCGGAACACCAGACGCGGCTCTTGTTCGTAAGGACATATCATCTATAACATCACCATTGGAATCAAGGAACATGTCCTGATGGGCTGCAGCTGGTGCTATTTCTCTATAATCTAATGTAAATATATTATTATCTGCCATATGTACCACCATAAACCCACCACCACCAATATTTCCATTTGATGATGATGTGACTGCCAAGACAAAACCCGTGGCACAAGCAGCATCTACAGCATTGCCGCCCTTTTTCAAAATTTCAATTCCAGCTATTGACGCTTGAAGGCTGGTGGAAACAACCATCCCATTTTCTGCAAACACAGGATTCGGAGTAGCCCCATTGATATACCCAACCAACAAGATATACCATATAAATAATTTTTTCAAATCAGTTATTTAGTTCGTTTAGGTTTGAGTAAAAGTTTTGTAATTTAATTTTCAATTGTTTTATTACAGCAAATTTTGATTTTCAGACAAACTATTTGGATTAAA
>JBJKZU010000069.1:0-6048 GCA_045569095.1 Fidelibacterota bacterium | reverse complement strand
AACGGGCCAGAATCTCACCGTTAATATAAATTAGAACATTTTCGTTCCGTGGATCCTGTATGTATTCATGTGTACCGCTCGGCATATGATCAGATATTGATGCAGGTTTTATTTAGATGTAAGAGTCCAGACCCCATCCCAATCATCCCCAGGTGGGTTGGCTTTCCAATGGTCACAGCGAGGTATGTAGACACGACTTGGATTTGATTTTCGGCCTGGGAACATATCTTCCAGTTCATCAGCAGCCATGAATGCATCTTTTGCCTTGTCCCAGTCTTGATTGCGGTATAATTCAAGTGCTTCATGGTAAGCCTTTAGAATTGTTTTATCCTGCTCTGTCTCCTGCCCCTTTACAGCAATTAATTCATACACTTGTGCAGGCTCTGTTTTCCCCATGACCCTGACATAATCCAAGTCCCTCCAGATGAATTTATCCTTACAGGCACTATAGGTTTCATTGGCAACTTGAATATAAATACCGTATTGCTTTGCTGATGATTCAAGTCGAGCCGCTAAATTCACAGTATCACCCATCATCGTATAATTCATACGCATTGTGGATCCCATATTCCCCGTTACCATTTTACCAGTATTGATCCCGATCCGATTTTGCATATTGTGCACAATTTCCGGCCAGCGATCACCTTCATCGCGCCATTTATCACGCATTTTACTTAACCTTTCCTGCATCAATACAGCCGTCAAACAAGCATAATATTCATGATCATCCACCGGTGCCGGTGCCCCATAAAATGCCACAATGGCATCACCGATATACTTATCAAGAGTCCCCCTATTTTCTAGCAGGGTATCGGTCATTTCTGTTAAATAATCATTCAAAAGCTCTACCAGATCAGTGGCTGTTAATTTTTCTGAGAATGCTGAGAAACTCTGTATATCCGTGAAAAATGCTGTATGATAGCCTTCCTCACCACCCAACTGCGGTTCTTCCTTCGCATCAAACATTTGATCAATTAATTCGGGAGATATGTAGGTACTAAACGTGTCTTTTAAAAAACGTTTATCCTTCTCTGCGATCAGGAAGTTGTACAGGAAAACACCTAGATAGGTCCCGCCAAGGGATATAGAAGGACGGATAATTTCCCACATAACCAGATTATTAAAAAACTGATTGTAGGAATACAGGTACCAAGCTAGAATACCTAGTAATGGAACCGGTATTGTATAAAGCGGTTTTTTTGGAATACTTACAATTATTCCGAGTAGTATTGCCAATATTATAATTATGTTAAGATTTTGCTGGGCACTGGTTGTGACGACAAATTCATTCTGTAAAATACTGTGCATGGTATTGGCGTGAATTTCCACACCGGCAAATGTTTCCTGCACCGGAGTATTACGTAAATCCATCAATCCCGGCAAGGAAGCACCAACCAAGGCAACTTTTCCTTCCCAATAGGTAGGGTCAAGCATTTCTGGGTCAAAACAATACATATAGGGTAAATAATAAAACGTTTTAAAACGGCCGTAATAATTCACAAACATGCGCCCTTGATCATCAATCGGAATTTCTCTTATAACCGTTCCTGTGGTATCACTTAGACGCAGCAAGCGATTATCAAAATCATAATCAAATCCATCTGCAGGAATACCCAAAATATCCATCACCGCAGCCAGAACCAAAGTAGGGTAGACATGGTTGGCTCCTTCAAAATAAATAGCTGTAGGTGCGCGCCTGATTATGCCATCCTCATCCTGTGGAAAATTTGCACTACCGGAACGTTTTGCCGCGCCAATAAGCTCGACATGAGTATTGGTTAATCGATCACCAATCGGCAGCCGCTGTGCCTGATCTAAAGGAATATTGATTAGGTGATCTGGGCGGTCATAACCCTCTGGCTCACTATCCATCTTGTATTGAAAATTCAGCGAGTCTTCTTTTTCAAAAACAAGTGCGTGATATACTTTTTGGCTCTCATAGGTTGATACTACAAATCGAGAAGGGTCATTGCTAACCAGGTACTGTTCGGTTACCTGAGAAAGGTATTCTTCCTCGGGTGCGCTTTCACTCGTTAAGGCATTCACGAGATCATAGTTAAATGTGTTTTCCGGATCAAATATTATATCGAAGAGCAGTGCTTTTGGGTTTCCTGATGTGACTACATCAATGAGTTGACCATGGTAGGCATGGGGCCAATCATTATAATTTCCAAGACCCTCAATAGAATTCTGCTCAATATCAATGATGACAACGCTATCAATAGATGATTCTTCTACTTCGTCTACGCGGGACTTCATACGACTGTCATATGAACGGTATTCATACCCGTCTAATACTTCTTTAAGGAAGGAAATTTTTTGTGTGCCGACGCCTACAATAATAGCAACAGCTAGTCCAATAAGTACGCCAATACCGAGGCGTTTTAGGAGATCATTCATCTAGGATAAAGTAACTACTCCTTGGCTTCCTGTTCTTTGTTCCACTTGACAAAATCCAGGTCAGCATCCTGACCCTGATCAAATTCAAACATGTGGTATTTCCCATCTTTACGTACGTTTATCTGCATCCCTTCTGCCAAGGTAATCCATTCTTCCAGTGTAACCTCATAAGGTCCAGAAACCTGTGTTGGTGCCTGGATTTCCGTTACTGGACCAAGGGTAAACTTTGGTTGTCCAGTTCCCCCCGGGGCAATGGATTTACGCCTTTCCTGTCGTTCATCTAAGACATTCTTTGCAGCATTCACATCTACCTTGCCATCGTAGACCAGCACTTCACTTTCATCCTCCCCAGCCTTGGCGCGATATTTTGTACCGCGAATAGCCGCAACAGCTGTGGGAGTACGAACCGATACATTTTTCTTTTCACCAAAGGCTGCTTTGGCTGAAACAAAAATATTTCCTTTTTTCAAATTGGCGCTGAAATTCTTAGTCATAGGCTTCACGCTAGCTTCTGTAAGCTCCAGTTCTGAATTTTCACCGATGCGGACTTTTCCACCGCCTACCAACGTAATTTCGCAGCGGGATTTTGCCAGAGTACGAATAATATCCCCCTCCTTGACCGGAAAATTTGGTTTTGCCTTGGCCCAATCACCGGCACCATTTGATTGTACTTCTACTTTACCAAGTGGTAAAGATATTTTACCAAAATTCTTACCGGCCGACTGATTGGCAGATAAAACAACAATCAGTATGGTAGTTATAAAAGATATTAATAGAGTTATTTTTTTCACCATCTGATACCACCTATATGTTAAATAATCATTAAAACTAATATAATAAAAAAGGGCAGTAATTCTGCCCTTTTTCATCATCAAAATATACTTATTTCACTAAGACCATCTTGTGGGTATCGCTGATCAGAATTTCACCTTTTTGCGATACGACCTGCGCCATGTAAAAGTATACCCCACTGGCGACTCTCTGGCCGTTATTATTCAGACCTTTCCAGATAAAATTGTGGTATCCTGCCGGACGGTATTCATTATCAGCAAGGACCGCTATTTCTTCACCCAGTAAATTATAGACAACGAGATTTACAGTTGCCCCATCCTGCATCGTAAGTAGAATAGAAGTTTGCGGGTTAAATGGGTTGGGATAATTCTGACTTAGGGCAAAGCGATCCGGGAATAATTCTACACCGGCATTGTTCTTTTGCAGGAAGTCGTGTGTACCAGCGATAAACCTTACATTGTGTTTTTCTTGCGAGTTAGTTACGGCATAGCGATAGACATGACGCCAGCGCAGATCCTGGGCAACCCCAAGGGTAACATCAATGGCAAATACATTAAGATCTTCCGGTATCATGTCCAGATCTTCAAAAGTAAGATATACATTGTGTTCATCATCCTGGGCCACTATTTCCAGATCCCAGTATTCACCTTCTTCTTTCGGAGCGCGGATATCACGGGTATATGTATCGGCATATTCCGGCCAATTCCTGTTATCAACACGAACAGATATACCGCCAGGTACCAAAGGTGGCTCAAAAGCATCATGATTGTCATAGGTGTCCACTGCATCTAGAAGTAAGCCCACCTCGTTAAAGTTGTCACGCCCGAGACCGTTGCGGGCTGAAATATTCACTAGCCATTCATTATCATTATTCTTATTGGTGATCTCATCTGCAAGCTGCCTGCCTAGCATTCCACCACTATCACCGCCAGGATTAATATACAGCTTGGATGCTCCAGGATTTTTATAAATATAGCCCTTCCATGGTTCCAGCGATGAGGGGTTGGTCCAACTGCCATCATAGGTATAGAAATTTGGATCCCCTAATAATGATGTAGAATCCGTGGTATACAGACCTGATAATGGTATTTGGAAATCAAAGGGGTTCCCTATAAAAGTCCAGTCTCCACTGGTCAAGTCAATCTCAAACGGCTGATTGGTGGTAATGGTATAGAGTTGACCGGTATTGATATTAAGACCGGCATCTTTAACAATAATAAAATAGCTTTCACCATTATTCAATTTAGA
Organism: Fidelibacterota bacterium; assembly: GCA_045569095.1. Lineage (GTDB taxonomy): Bacteria > Fidelibacterota > Marinisomatia > Marinisomatales > TCS55. The sequence goes on along the minus strand of JBJKZU010000069.1, from coordinate 1,608 downwards.
GAGACTCTCAAACTCAATCCAGGCGCCCCCGCCGCCGTAAGCAAATAATCTCCATACGGTATTATCATAATCACCCAGGTCATCTATCAAAAGATCTACTGGTGAGTTACTCGCTGGATTGCCTGGGAAAGACCATAGCTGATAACTACTTACTTCAGTCCCGCTGGGAATACCTGTGGGCCAGCGATCCGTGCTAGCCAGTCCACCAGTAATAGTAACCGAAATAGAAGTAAACCCTTCTACAGGTTTATCAGTTACGTTCCCGGCTACGTCCACTGCATGTAGGTAATATTCTAAACCAGCAGATGTGGAAAATGAACTGGCGATCTGATAGGTGCTCAGAGTTGTCATATCAATGGGTGGCTGCCAGTTGGATTCTCCACCTTTTCGGTAATACAATTCTGCAGTTGCAATACCTGATTGGCCATTACCATCTTCACTAAATACGGCATTGATTACAACCGCACTATTCTCCGTTGCTTCTAAAACAGGATTGTGTGTGATCTCTGGTGCCGTATGATCCACTTGAATGGTCTGTGGGTTGGATGTTTCTATCTCATTGTTAGCGCTATCATAAGCCGTTACCGTCCATGTATGAGACCCTTGAGCTAGTCCAAAGATCGGACTATGGCCAGTTGAGTCTGGTGAAATAGTTGCAGTTTCACTGCCATCATTCATCGACCATATATAATGATCAAGGCCGGCGGTAGCATCGCTGGATGCTTCCCACTCAAATCTATATTCAGTAGTATTGTACCACCCTGATAATGGTTTTGTCAAATCAAAATTATTTGGAGCAGTATCATCCCATTTAGCGTAATGGTTATGAGCAGTGTTTTCATCTGCATTGCCAGCATTGTCCTGCAACCATATTTTTACGGTATATACACCATTTTCAGGAAGTGAAATATTTAGTGTTTGTATATCAGGTCCAACTTCGTAATAAGCATTCTCAAATGCTTCACCAATAATCTTATAATGTACCCCAGCCACGCCAGAATGCTCAGACGGGTTGTTCCAAGTTAGGGAAAAATCATTAGTAGAAGTCCATACGCTCGGATCAATCTCCAGGCTTGATACAGCTGCTGGAGCGATAACATCATCAATACGATAAGTACCTGTTTCTGAACTAATCCCTTCCACTGTAGCAGTAATAGTAAATGAAAAATCCCAGGCTGCATTACTGGCCACCTGTAGACTTATTGTGGCCTGCCCATTGGCAGTGGTATCATCCGCACTTATAATACTAACATTCGCTGAGGTCGGAGTAATTGCCCAACTTACAGGAGTATTATCCCGCACTAAATTATTGAACTGGTCATAGGCATCAAGCGTAAAACCAAATTGCTCATCTAATAAAAGATCAGTTGCAGTTTGGGGAACACTAACGGAAGCAGTAACCCCTGGCCAGACCCGTACTACAGCTGTCGTATCATCCAAGTCATAGACCGCATCCCGGTTCATGTCTCGGGCATCAGTTGTTCGTCCACCAATTTGGACCGGCACAAATCGACCATGTCTCGGCCTGGACGTTTCTTCATCAATAATAATACGGTTGCGATCACTGGGTATACCACGAATACCACCAAGATCTGTTATTCTTGCTGA
>JBJKZU010000068.1:0-6101 GCA_045569095.1 Fidelibacterota bacterium | reverse complement strand
ATCTGCGATGGATTCGTTGGTAACACCATACTGAAATTTGCTGAGAGCTGGGTAAACCTTTTTATTAGACAGCTTAATAAACAGATTATGGGTAAAAGGTCATACCAAATGGTGGCGCGCATGCTACAGCCTGTTTTTACCAATCTGAAAAAGATTTATGACTATGAAGAATTTGGTGGTGTTCCCTTGTTGGGTGTGAATGGCGTCGTTATTGTCTCTCACGGAAATTCTTCTCCAAAAGCAGTCAAAAATTCACTTCTGGCAGCCAAAAAATGTATTACTGAAAATCTGTTGGGTGTTATCCAGCACGGTATTACTGAACATATGGTAGTAGTCAAATGAAAGCTGCAATTACAGCAACTAGCCGTTATCTGCCAGAGCATATCATGACAAATATTGAACTGGAAAAGATGGTAAATACCTCCGATGAATGGATCAAAACGAGAACGGGTATTGCCGAACGACGCATAGTTCATAAAGGACAAACAACTGCGGATATGAGTACAAATATTGCCAAAGAATTATTGCAGCGATCCAATACCGACCCGGAAGAAGTGGAAGTAATCATTATCGCTACAGTGACGCCAGATATGGCCACGCCGGCGACAGCTGCACTGGTTCAGGATAGAATCGGCGCGATAAAAGCATGGGGCTTTGACCTTTCTGGCGCTTGCACTGGATTTATTTATGCTCTTGATACAGCATCCAGCATGATTGAATCGGGAAAATATAAAAAAGTTATGGTTATTGGTGTAGATACCATGAGTTCTGTACTCAATTATTCGGATCGCAATACCTGTGTTCTATTTGGGGATGGGGGCGGCGGTGTGATGCTTGAGCGGGCAGCCGATGAGGAACATGGCGTGTTAGATTCTATTTTACGGATTGATGGATCTGGTGGTGATTATCTCAAAATACCTGGTGGAGGCAGCCTTCACCCTGCTTCCCATGATACGGTAGATAAAAAATTACACTATATCACTCAGGATGGTCGCGTGGTATTTAAGTTTGCAGTAAAAGGTATGGCCGATGTCAGTGCGAAAATTCTTGAAAAAAATGGCATAGCATCTAGTGCTGTAGATCTATATATCCCTCACCAGGCCAATAAGCGCATCATTGATGGTGCGGCCGAGCGATGTGGATTTAATGAAAATCAAGTGTTTGTAAATATTGATCGCTATGGTAACACAACAGCTGGGACTATTCCTATCTGTATAGATGAAGCAGTTGAATTTGGACGTTTACAGGATGGGAATCTTCTCCTCATAGCTGCCTTTGGCGCCGGTTTTAGCTGGGGCAGTATGCTTATTCGCTGGGGCAAATAACAATGGCTACAGCGTTTGTTTTTCCTGGCCAAGGATCTCAAAAAGTATCCATGGGTCATGATCTCTTTACGAATAGCAACGTGGGCAAAAAATATTTCGACCTGGCAAATGAGATCATGGAAATTGATATCAAGAGTATAATTTTTCATGGCCCTGAAGAAAAATTAAAAGAAACCCAATATACCCAGCCAGCGATTTATATTGTCAGCGTTATTTTAGGGCATATTTTATTGGAAAAGGGACTACAACCTGATATGGTTGCGGGTCACAGTCTGGGTGAATATTCAGCCTGTACAATTGCTGGATCACTTGCTTTTGAAACAGGATTATCATTGGTAAAATTACGGGCAGAAAGTATGCAAGATGCCGGAATCACCAATCCCGGAACCATGGCTGCGGTTATTGGCATGACCGATGAAGATGTCATATCCATGTGCAATACCATATCCAATAATGAATCCGTAGTTGTTGCCGCAAATTTTAATAGTCCCGGTCAGGTAGTTATATCCGGAGATATTAATGCCGTACATGAGGCCATGGAAAAAGCTCGTGATCTGGGGGCTAGAATGACCAAAGAACTGAATGTTAGCGGAGCCTTCCATTCCCCACTGATGAAACCGGCGAAGAAACGATTGTCTGCTGCATTGGATACTATTGAAATTACTACTGCTACCATGCCCGTTTATGCTAATGTCACTGCCCAACCAACAACGGAAGCTGATGATTTACGGTCGAATTTGAAAAACCAGCTTGATTGTCCGGTAAAATGGCATGAAACAATTAATAATATGAAAACTGCTGGCGCTACAGAAATGATGGAGGTTGGCCCTGGTCGCGTACTGCAGGGTTTGACCCGCAGAATTGATAAAAAATTAATTTCGAAAGGTGTGGAAACCTTGGAAGATATCGAAGGAATTGCCCATGTTTGATTTATCTGGAAAAGTTGCCTTAGTAACGGGGGCATCTCGTGGTATCGGCTGCGGTATTGCTAAAACACTGGCGGCAAATGGTGCTCATGTTGTCTGTATCAGTCGCAATGTGAATGATGTTCAATCTGTTGCCGACGAAATTAGCGCTGCTGGCGGCGCTGCCACCGCAGTTGCCTGTGATTTATCTGATTCAGATAATGTGAGTAAATTGATCAAGGAAACAGTCGCAACCCATGATCATCTTAATATACTGGTGAATAATGCTGGTGTTACCAGAGATAATTTGTTAATGCGCATGTCTGAGGATGACTGGAATACAGTTTTAAATATAAATTTGAAGGCTGCTTTTATTGCTATCAAGGCAGCAGCACGAACGATGATGAAGCAACGCAACGGTCGAATTATTAATATTTCATCTGTAGTTGGCCTAATGGGTAATGCCGGCCAGGTTAATTATGCCGCATCCAAAGCAGGGCTTATTGGACTAACCAAATCCACAGCCCGTGAATTGGCATCTCGCGGTATCACTGCAAACTGTATCGCTCCAGGTTACGTTGCGACAGATATGACCAATGAACTTGGAGATAAGGTGCAACAATCATTAAATGAAAAAATACCACTTGGACGAATGGGTCAGGTAGAAGATATAGCCTATGCTGTCGCTTTTCTAGCCTCAGACGAAGCAGAATATATCACAGGACAGACGCTGGCCATCGATGGTGGTATGGTTATGTAAGCTAAATCAAAGGAGGAATACCTATATGTCTACATTTGACAAAGTGAAAGACATCATAATAGACAAACTTGGTGCAGAAGAAGACAAAATAACAGAAGCTGCATCTTTTATGGATGATCTTGGAGCAGATTCTCTTGATACGGTGGAATTGATCATGGAAATGGAAGAAGAATTTGGCATAGAGATACCTGATGAAAAGGCGGAAAAACTTGCCACTGTCGGCGATGCAGTCAGCTATATAGATTCTGTTAACTGATAAACTAGTCTATTAATATGCGGGTTGTTGTCACTGGTATGGGAGCGGTTGCTCCTAATGGTAATAGTGTCTCTGAATATTGGGATGCCTTAACTGCTGGTCAGAGCGGTATTGATCATATTACTTATTTTGATACCACCGACTTTCCTGTAAAAATTGCCGGTGAGGTAAGCAACTTTGATCCCGAGCAATATTTTGAACGAAAGGAAGTACGCAAGCTTGATCCATTCAGCGTTTATGCGCTGGTAGCTTCTAATGAGGCTATGGAAATGTCTGGTTTGGATGCTGACGGATTTGATCCACAGCGTGCTGGTGTCATGCTCGGTTGCGGTATCGGTGGAATCACGACACTATTGGCTGAACACGTTGTTCTTCAGAATCGTGGTGCCCGGCGGGTAAGCCCCTTTTTTGTAACCAAACTGATTTCCAATATCGCTGGCGGACAGATTGCCATTAAATGGGATCTGCAAGGACCAAACCAAACTGTTACCTCTGCTTGTGCCTCGGCAACTGATGCAATTGGATTGGCCCTACGGTTAATTAAATCAGGTTCGGCAGATATTATGGTTGCTGGTGGAACTGAAGCATCCATTTGTGACTTACCCTTGGCTGGTTTTTCAACCATAAGGGCCCTTTGTAATGCGGCAGATCCACCCCAAAGCGCCAGTCGGCCATTTGACAAGGATCGCGGGGGGTTCGTCATGGGTGAAGGAGCGGGTGTCCTTGTTTTGGAAACGGAAAAACATGCGCAATCCCGTGGCGCAACAATAATAGGAGAACTTGCCGGTTATGGATCCACCAATGACGCTTTTCATGTTACCCAGCCTGCAGAGGGTGGTGCCGGTGCTGTAAAAGCTATGCAGTTAGCGATAGAAGATGCTGGTGCAGAACCAGAAGAGGTCGATTACATTAATGCCCATGGAACATCTACACCGTATAATGACAAAAATGAAACAGCTGCAATAAAAACTGTTTTTGGGGATCATGCACGTAAGTTGAAGATTAGTTCAACTAAATCAATGACCGGGCACCTATTAGGTGCCAGCGGAGGCATTGAGGCGATCGCAGCCCTGAAAACTATTGAAAAGCAAACCATCCCTCCTACGATCAATTATACGACCCCTGATCCAGATTGTGATTTGGACTACGTCCCCAATACTGCAGAAGAAACTCAGGTAAATTCAGTCTTATCAAATACCTTTGGCTTTGGCGGACATAATGCCGTTGTCTTCATGCGCAAGTGGCAAGAGTAGCATGGGGCTAATTACTGCTTTAAAAGCAGTCTTAACATCTACCCCCGATCCCCAACCAAAAATAACCAAAACCATTGACTATCGGTTCAGGAAACCAGAATATCTTGAACAGGCTCTTACGCACCGTTCGGTCACGCATGAGCCGCGCAAAAACTATGAACGTCTAGAGTTCTTAGGAGATGCGGTGATTGACATAATTATCAGCCGTGAACTAATGCGCCATTATCCTGAGGGCGATGAAGGTTTGCTTACCAAAAAACGGGCGGCGCTTGTGCAGCAATCCTTTTTAGCAACCATTGGGAACATGCTCGATCTCATTGATAATTTGACCGTGGAAACAAGTGTAGATCTGACCAATGAGAAGGTAGCGTCTAAACAACAGGCCAACCTTCTGGAAGCATTAATCGGCGCGGTCTATTTGGATGGCGGTATTAAACCAGCAAAAAGAATAATCCTGGATACCATTTGGAGACACCGCAATGAAGCTTGGAAAACTATTAATTACAAAGGCCAGTTAATTGAATATTGTCATGCTAATGCTATAAACAATCCAAAATTTAACCTGGTTAATGTTTCAGGACCTGACCATCAGAAGATGTTTGAAGTACACGTAACCATCAATGGCCACGGATATCCAACAGGTGTGGGAACAGATAAAAAATCAGCGGAACAATCAGCTGCCCAAAAGGCTCTAGACAGCCTAATAGTTTAATTAATGCTTTATTAGCTCTTTGATCTGATCGCGGATCTTAGCAGCAATTTCATATTTCTCCCCTTCAACTGCTACCTGTAATCGATCTTCTAATTCTTTTACCGATAAACTGGTACTTGTTTCCCCGGGGATCTCATCGTCTTCGTTTTCAATTCCGGCCTCATCAAATAATTTTTCCGCGATCATAATTGGTGCCTGCATCCGTAAACCCACTGCGATCGCATCACTGGGCCTGGAATCCACCGAACGCTTACCAGTAATCTTGCCATTGATTTCCAATGTTGCAAAGAACACCCCTTCTTCCAAATTTGTGATCCGTACAGCAACCAGTTTCGCCTCTACTTCCTTAATCAATAAACCAATCAGGTCATGGGTCAGCGGTCGTGGAGTATCCATTGATTCCAATGCCAAAGCAATAGACTGTGCTTCGAAGGCCCCTACGATAACTGGCAGTTTCCTCGTTCCATTTATTTCACAAAGAATAACAGCATAACTTCGACTTGGAGGGTGAAACGATATTTTCTGAACTTTAACCGGTATCATAGGTGAAAATAATTTAGGCTATCTACAGGCGGGTAAGCCACCCTTTTTTTCCGCAAAATGGCAATTTATTTACGTGATAATTGATCTTTTAAGTCCGAAATTTTCTCAACTGGGGATGGATCGGTATCGTGCAAATATGCGCACCACAGACTAACCCAGTCCCCATAATGAATAAGGTGTAATAATCGTTCAAAGCGACTGGCACCACCTACAGCAACTTCGTATTGGTTTTTTGTAATATTATCTAGGATCGCACCCGTAACATTCTGGCGCACAGAAACCCGTTCATGATCGCTTTTATCTTTGAGCCAGATAATACTCAAATGATTGAACAACTCAGGATTATT
>JBJKZU010000067.1:0-6124 GCA_045569095.1 Fidelibacterota bacterium | reverse complement strand
CTGATCCGATAGATCTTACAGCTGAGTTGATTAATGCGTACCAAACGGTATTTCCATTAACGGAATTAGAAATAAGTGTGATCATATATTTCATTTGCCTGCGCCTGTGCGTTTCGGTAACTATGGCAGCCTACCGTAAACAGTTATTTCCTGATAATAAATATATTATAGTAACTGAAAATCAGGCCTGGGGTTTTTTGAGAAAAATGAAGAATGTTGATCTGCAGGACTGGTCGGATAAAGTTGTGGATAAAACTTTCCACTAATGCATTTTGTTTAGCACCAAGAATATCAAGAAACTCAGGGACCAATACATCGGTCCATCTTTTAGTCTTTCTTATCATGAACCATTGCATATCGTAAAAGGGAAAGGACAGTATTTATATGGGAGCGATGGCAAACAATATCTTGATGCAGTGAATAATATCAGTCATGTAGGTCATTGTCATCCTCGAGTTCTTGCGGCCATGGATGAACAAAACAGACTATTGAACACCAACACCAGGTATCTCCATGACAATATTGTTAATTATGCTGAAGAGTTGACTAAAAAATTACCTGCGAAACTGGATGTTTGTTATTTCACCAATTCAGGGAGCGAAAGCAATGATCTGGCTTTACGTATGGCTAGGAATTATACTGGCAGCAATCAAAAAATTGTGATTGCAGGCGCCTACCATGGTCATACAAAGGCCACAATTGAAGTAAGTCCGTATAAATTTGATGGGCCTGGAGGTGAAGGATCACCAGATTTTGTACACCAGATCCCAATGCCAGATCCATATCGGGGAAAATACAGGTCCAATGCTAGTGATATTGGTTTAAAATATGCTAATAGTGTCCAGCAGATCCTTGATGTTTTACACGATGATAAAAAACAGGTTTCGGCTTTTATTGCCGAGGCAATATTGGGCTGCGGGGGTCAGATCTTTTTTCCAAAAGGGTTTTTAGCTACAGCTAGTACAAAAGTACAGCTTGCCGGTGGCTTATATATTGCCGATGAAGTGCAGATTGGTTTTGGCAGGGTGGGTTCCCATTTTTGGGGTTTCGAATCAGAGAATGCACGGCCAGATATTGTAACAATGGGGAAATCCATGGGTAATGGTCATCCAATATCTGCAGTGGTAACAACAAAAGAAATTGCTGATACATTTAACAATGGTATGGAATACTTTAATTCTTTTGGAGGCAATCCTGTATCTTGCGCTGTGGGTCGAGCCGTGTTGCAGGTAATAGAAGAAGAAAAATTACAAGAAAAGGCGTTTCGGGTGGGTGCGTATTTAATGGATCAATTAAATGATTTGAAACAAAGGCATAATATTATTGGTGATGTTCGGGGACGTGGTCTATTTTTAGGTATTGAATTGATAAAAGACCCTGAAAAACTGACTCCTGCAAGTGATGAGGCGGAAAAAATAGCGAATGATATGAAAGATCATGGAATACTTATAAGCACCGATGGTCCAGAACATAATGTTTTGAAAATCAAACCGCCAATGGTGTTTACCAATGATAATGCTGATCAATTGGTTGGAACTTTAAATAAGTTATTAATGCAAGATAATTTCAACTAAAAGTACATGATTAAAACTTTTGTTAATATACTGGTATTAATAACAATTGTATTGATTGCTTATTTCATGGTAGTTAACAAGAAACCAATTGATCAGCTTGACTGGGAAAACCCAGCAGTTTTAAGTATAAATCGGGAAGAGCCCAAAGCGCATTTTTTTCATTATGAATCTGAAGATCTGGCATTATCAGGCAATCCGGAAAAATCACATTATTATCAGTCTTTGAATGGACAGTGGAAGTTCCATTATGCATTAAATCCTGAAAGTCGACCCTTGAATTTTATGAAAAGAGAATTTGATGTAACAAAATGGGATGATATAGATGTACCAGGGAGTTGGGAAATGCAAGGCTGGTCTGTTCCAATTTATCTCGATGAAGAATACCCATTCCCACCTGAGCCGCCTTCAGTACCACATGATTACAATCGTGTAGGTAGCTACCGACGTAATTTTCTTTTATCTGGTGATTGGTTAACCCGCGATATTTTTATTCAATTTGATGGAGTACGGTCTGCATTTTATTTATGGATTAACGGACAGTTTATAGGCTATAGTCAGGATTCAAAAACACCTGCCGAATTCGATATTACTGATTTTGTTGTAACCGGTGAAAATACTGTTTCGGTTCAAGTTTACCGTTTTTCTGATGGTTCCTATCTTGAAGGACAGGATACTTGGCGTATCAGTGGAATAGAACGAGATGTTTTTATTCGTGCTCAACCAAAAGTAAGAGTTTCTGATTATGCTGTGATAGCAGGTCTAGATAGCGCATATAAAAATGGTCAATTCGAATTGTTTATTGATTTATTTAATAATACGTCTGATACCGTAGATGTTTTGATCCGAGGAAAATTAACTAGATTAGACAACCCTCAGTTATCTGTTCTTACGTTTGATAGAGAAATAAACTGTAGTAAATCTGATACAATATATTACAATTCGGTTATTAAGAATGTAGATAGATGGTCAGCAGAGACCCCAAATCTATACAGGCTAATGATTACAATTTTTGACGCTGATAGAAAAATTATTCAGAGTTTTACACAGCAGGTAGGATTTAGAAAAGTAGAAATAGAAGATGGAAATTTATTAGTAAATGGAAAAGCCATAATGTTTCGCGGTGTTAACCGCCATGAATGGGATCCTGTGCGGGGGCGATCAATTACAGAAGAGCTAATGATTAAAGATATCCAATTAATGAAAGAGTATAACATAAACGCAGTAAGGACAAGCCACTACCCAAATCAAGTGCGCTGGTATGAATTATGCAACGAATACGGTTTATATGTCATAGATGAGGCAAATATTGAAGCACACGGTATGCAATTCCACCCACAGAAGTATGGTTATATTGCTGATGATCCAGAATGGAAAGCAGCTTGGCTGGATCGTGGTAGATCAATGGTGGAAAGGGATAAAAATCAGCCCTGTATTATTATGTGGTCAATGGGAAATGAAGCAGGAGACGGAAACAATTTTAGAGTACTTTACAAATGGATTAAAGATAAAGATCCATCCCGACCAGTTGTGTATGAACCAGCAAAGGACAGGAAACATACAGATGTGGTTTTCCCTATGTACTCAACAATTGAATCTATTTCAAAATATGCAGAAAACGATCTATCTCGTCCACTTATTCTCTGCGAATATGCTCATGCTATGGGAAACAGCGTTGGTAATCTGCAGGATTATTGGGACACATTTGAAAAATACTCGACCCTACAAGGTGGCTTTATCTGGGATTGGGTAGACCAGGTTATCCTGAAAACAGATTCCAGCGGTAGGGATTACTGGGCTTATGGTGGTGATTTTGGTAAAGAGTTCACTGTTAATGATTCCAATTTTTGTGCTAATGGATTGGTTGCAGCGGATCGCACACCAAATCCGCATTTTTTCGAAGTGAAAAAGGTCTACCAACCAGTGAAATTTGAAGCGGAAAATATTGCCCGTGGACAGGTAAAAATAACTAATCGGTACGGATTTATAAATTTGGATCATCTAGATTTTACCTGGTTCATTGCCGAGAATGGTAAAACAGTGGAATCGGGTAAATTAGGTAAGTTGGATCTTTATCCAGGTCAGAATACAGTTTTATCTTTTAATCTTTCCGGCGTCGTTCCTAGGCCTGGTGCAGAATATTTTCTTACCATTCAAGCCAGAACGAATCGAAATCTACCACTGATACAAAAAAAACATGTTGTTGCTTGGGAACAATTTAAATTACCTATTAGCCGTCCCACTTTACCACAACATCCCAATGATTTTCCAGCGATTCATTTTTTGGAGACAGATAGTACCGTGAGTGTAATTGGAGAAAAATTTCAGGCCTCTTTTACTAAAGGAACAGGGTATTTATCGGAATATATTTTTAATAATAGACAAATAATAAAATCAGACCTAATACCACATTTCTGGCGGGCACCTCTTGATAATGATCTTGGGAATCAGATGCATATCAGGACAGCTAGGTGGAAAAATGTAGGTAAAGAATTAACCGTTCAATATTTCCAGCGTTCTTTGGCATATAATGTGGCTAAGATAAAAGTGATCGCGGAGCATAAAATTACAGGATCTACAATCACAATGACTTACTATATCTACGGTAATGGATTAATTGATATTCAACTGCAACTGAAAACTAGAAATAAAAAATTACCAGAAATACCAAGATTCGGAATGAAAATGACATTACCAAAAGATTTCAATAGATTAACTTGGTATGGGCGAGGACCACACGAAAGTTATTGGGATCGGAAAACATCAGCAGCTGTGAAAGTTTTTTCCGGTTCAGTCTGGGATCAGACTTACCCTTACGTCCGTCCCCAAGAAACAGGGAATAAAACAGATGTGCGGTGGATGGCCCTGGATAATGGAACTATTGGTTTATTAGCCATTGGGCAGCCAACATTTGATGGCAGTGTACATCAATATCCATACAGCGACCTTGATTATGTGCCTACAGGTCGTCGCCACGGCAAACTGGATTTGCAACCAAAGAATCAAGTAGATTGGCTTATTGATTATCGCCAAACTGGTGTAGGAGGAGACAATAGTTGGGGTGCGCGACCGCATTTTCAATACACCCTCGCTGGAAATTCTATTAACTACGAATATCATTTTTACCTTAGACCCTTTGTAAAAGATGATGATCTTATGACACTTTCAAAAGTGAAAATTAAATAGAGTGAATTGGATCAGCCTATTGTGAATACTATCTCTATAGTATCTTTCATTATGGCTACAGCGGCAGTTGCAGCTTTTACTTATATCTTTGTTGGACGAATGAAGAAAAGCAAGAGCGCAACAGAAGAATATTTTACTGGTGGCCGCGCCTTAACATGGCCGATGGTTGCTGGTTCATTATTACTTACTAATTTATCCACTGAGCAATTAGTGGGTTTAAACGGTGATGTTTTTGGGGATAAAGCTTTGGTTGGTGTAGCTTGGGAAGCTTTGGCCGCATTTGCCATGATTGCTACAGCACTAGTATTTCTACCAACATATCTGGCTAGCGGTTTTACAACAACTCCTGCGTTCCTGGAAAAACGTTTTGATAAAACAACCAGGTCAATGGTTTCAGGTCTGTTTCTATTTGGATATGTAACAGTTTTATTGCCGGTGGTCTTGTATACAGGATCCCTGGCATTAATAACTATGTTCGGGTTGAATATGCCCCTTTATATTGTTGTTGCTATCATTGGTGTTTTAGGTAGTTCCTATGCAATTTTTGGTGGATTAAAATCTGTTGCAGTGAGTGATACCTTGAACGGGATTGGTCTGCTTATCGGTGGTTTGGCAATCCCATTCCTTGCGTTAGCTGCTTTGGGAGGAGGATCATTTTTCGAGGGCTTGGCAACTCTTGGCCGGGATAATCCTCAATATCTAGCAGTTCTTGCTCAAGAAAATATAGATGGTAAAACAGTAACCGTCCCCTGGCCAACTTTATTTACGGGAATGATGTTTGTCCAAGTTTTTTACTGGTCCACAAATCAGGTAATTGTACAACGAGCCATGGCTGCCAGAAGCCTAGCGGAGGGCCAAAAGGGTGTCCTTTTTGCTTCAGGCATGAAATTATTAGGCCCAATTATGTTGTGTTTACCAGGAATAATTGCTCTTCATATGCAAGATTTAAATATTGGTAAACAGGATCAGGTGTATGGCGCTGTCGTACGTCATGTTTTACCGGATTGGTCGTTAGGTCTATTTGCTGCAGTGCTGGTTGGTTCCATTTTAAGCTCCTTTAATAGTGCGTTGAATAGCGCTTCCACACTTTTTTCTCTACAATTTTATCGCGGCTACATAAATCCTTCTGCTACTGGTAAAGAGACTGTAAAAATCGGAAAGTATTTTGGTATACTACTAGCCGTGGCTTCCATTCTTATTGCACCACAATTAGCTCAGATGGAATCCATATTTCAATATTTACAACAGGTTAATGGTCTCTACAGTGTTCCAATCATAGGAATATTCCTTTTGGGAATAACTACAAAACATGTACCTGCTCTGGCAGCAAAGATTGGGATGATTGTAGGTATTTCATTTTATTCATT
>JBJKZU010000066.1:0-6158 GCA_045569095.1 Fidelibacterota bacterium | reverse complement strand
TATTTTTGGGTATACATTATAAAAATTTGCAGTCAAAATCTGTCCTTGCGGGTGTAATCGTAGGAACATTTATAGCTTTATTGATCATATTTACTCCCGGCTTACCTGCCAAGCCCTGGGGCATTCATGCAGGTATATGGGGATTGATTGCTAATGTGTCTGTTTTAGGTATGTGCCAATTCCGTTTCCAAAAGAATTAGAAATCTTCCACCATTCCTGAAATGGAAAAATGTGGATTTGATCTTAATATTTTAGCAATAATAGTGATTGTGAGTCTATTATATTTTATAATTTTGCCCATATTTGAGGTTGGCAGCGTGGTCCCATACTGGATGTAAAAAGACTATTTTTTACCTTTTCATTAAAGCCTGAATAATAATATTGAATTTTAATAATTTTATTAAACCAATTTATTTTTGAGAATATTTTATTTTTTTATATCTTTTCGGCCTTGTTTTAGAAACTTTTTGATTCAAATATTGTATTGATTCTCAATAGAATATTAAAGGAGGTTGTAACTCATGATAAAAGTTAGTGATTTGTCTAAAAACTACGGTGATGTAGAGGCGGTCAAATCTATAAACTTTGAGATTCAAGATGGTGAAGTTGTTGGATTTCTAGGCGAAAATGGTGCTGGTAAGACCACTGCTTTGAAAATGATAACCGGGTATCTGGTCCCAACCAGTGGTATGGTAGAGGTTAATGATCTGAATATAAATGACCATGCTCTGGAAATACAGTCCCAGATAGGTTATTTACCGGAATTGAACCCGCTGTATCCAGAAATGACTGTACATGAATATCTTGAGTTCATTGCGAATCTGCGTAGGATAAGTGGTAAGCAATTCCGCGATGCGTTAAGCGGTGTTGTAGATAAATGTGGATTGCAGGGCGTCGTACACAAGCAAATATCATCATGTTCCAAGGGATATAAGCAAAGAATTGGACTAGCAGGATCCATGATACATGACCCAAAAATTCTAATTCTTGATGAACCGGTAACTGGCTTGGATCCAAACCAGATTGTAGAAATTCGTGGTCTGATAAAAAGTCTTGGTCGTGAAAAACTCGTATTGATGTCCAGTCATATACTCCAGGAAATTCAGGCCACTGTTGATCGAATTATGATTATTCATCAAGGTGAAATTGTGGCTAATGGCACCAACGATGAACTAATGAGCAATTTTCGTGGCAATACATTATTGAATTTGGAAGTAAAAAATGCCAGTGAATCTAGCTTAAAAGACCTTCCCGTTGCTGTTCCCAATATGAATGTTGTAAATGTAGAGGAAAAAACAGGTCGTCATATTATCCAGATTGAGTATGCCCAGGAAGTTGATCCAAGGGAAGAACTTTTTAATTATGCTGTAAGGTCGGATTGGGTAATTTTGAAGATGACACCAACGACAACTGGCCTAGAAGATATTTTCCGGAAACTCACAATGAAGGATAAAGCCAATGCATAATACACGGACGATATTTTTACGTGAGATCCGCAGTTTCTTTAACAGTCCTATGGCTTATATATTCCTGGTAATATTTGCCATTTTTAACGGGTATTTTTTTACCAGTACATTTTTTCTTTATAATCAATCAGACTTACGTTCATTATTTAGTATTGTACCTATGGTTTATCTCATTTTCGTTCCAGCCATATCTATGGGACTCATTGCGCGGGAAAAAAATATCGGTACGATGGAAACAATTGCAACCCTACCCTTAAAAACATATGAATTTGTTCTGGGTAAATATTTGGCTGCTGTCAGTTTAATATTGCTTGGATTGGTTGCGACTATCATTCATCTTTTTACTTTAATCAAATTCGGATCAAAAATTGACTATGGAGCACTACTGACTGGATATATTGGCCTGGCATTAGTAGGGTCTATGTACGCATCTATTGGTACGTTTGCTAGCAGCATAACAGATAACCAGGTCGTTGCCTTCATTATTGGCGTATTTATCGTATTGATATTCTTCCTGATGGGATTTTTTCTACCACTTATTCCAACAAATTTTGCTGGTATAATTCAATACTTGAGCATTGATTACCATTATTCAAATATTTCTCGTGGAGTAATTGATACCCGGAACCTTGTTTATTTCTTTTCTGTTATTGGATTCTTTTTAACTATGACGGTTCAATCATTAGAAGTCAGGAAGTGGAAGTAGTCATGAATTTTGATTTTCGAAAATCGTTATCTGTACCTGCAGCAATTTTATTTATTGCGCTGGTGCTCCTCAACCTTATAGCTAGAAATTGGTATGATCGTTATGATCTAACCGATACAAAAATGTATTCGCTTTCATCATCTACAAAACAAGTGATTAAACGGATTGATGATCTATTAAATATAAAAGTCTATTTCTCAGATAATCTACCTGGCGAGTATGGGAACAACCGTCGTTATTTACAGGATATACTTGAGGAATACGCTGCTATTTCTAAAGGGAATATAAATTTTGAATTTTATGTACCTGATACAGATGAGGAATTAGAACAAGAAGCTCAGAAATCTGGTGTACAACCAGTTCAACTACAGGTGATCGAGAAGGATGAGGCGGTGGTGAAAAAAGTATTTATGGGTGTGGCTATTTATTTTGAGGATCAGCGTGAAGTAATACCTGTAGTTTTATCCACTACTGGTTTAGAATATGAAATTACCACACGTATAAAAAAGCTGGTTGAAAAGAATAAGGCATTTGTTGGCATTATTAACACTGGAGTTGATGGACCACAAACAACTACGTTATCACAAATTTTGCGCCAGCGCTATGAAGTAAGATCGATCGATATTTCTAATGAAATACCTAGTAATATTAACGTGCTTATTGTTACGGGAATAAAAGATTCACTGGAAACGGGAAGCTTTACCAATCTGGAAAGATTTTTGAATAATGGCGGTAATATGTTTGTAGCACAAAATCCCTTGGATGTAGACCTTCAAACGCAAAGAGCAGAGGTTTTTCAATCGGACTTTTTTGATTTGTTAAAACCTTATGGTTTATCAATAACTGAAAATTTAATATTAGATAGAAGTTGTGGTAGGGTAAACGTTATGCAAAATATGGGCTTCATTCGAATGAATGTGCCTATGGAATATCCATTCTTACCAATTATACGTTCTTTCAATGCAGATGAAGATTTAGTTAGTGGATTGGAACAGGTGCATGTGTTTTTTTCAACAGAAATTGAATTCGATTCCGTTGGTTCAAACGTAAATTCTGTACCTTTATTTTCTTCATCGAATAAATCGGGAATAATGACAGGGTTTTATAATCTGAATCCTGATCCTAAGCAGAATCCACAATTGCGAAATTTGAATCAACCAGGAAAATTAGTTGCAGCGAGATCAGAGTTCACGGATGAGGAAACAGGGGTCGTCAGTCAATTAATCTTAGTGGCTGATAATCAATTCCTATCTGATGATGGTGGCGGTGCCGTACCGGAAAACCATATTTTTATGATGAATGCAATTGATTTTTTATTGGGAGATAGAGATCTAATCGCACTGAGATCTAGAGAAATAACTGATCGTAAACTTGATGAAGAGAAAATTACAGATGATGCGAAAAGAACCTGGAAGTGGGTCAATGGATTATTACCATCATTATTAATTGTTGGATTTGGATTTTGGCGTTTACGGGGGAATAAACGACGTACAAAACATATCGAGGAATTGTATGACTAAGAATATGAAAATTTCTGCCGCAATTTTTGGGGTTGTTGTCATTTTGTATTTTATTAGTCAATCAGGTCAAAAGAAGTACCAAGCGCAATCAAATAATGTGTTTTCTATTCTAATGGAAGAAGTATATCGATTCGATGTACAAAAAGACTCATTATATATTACACTGCAACGAAAAGATACTACCTGGCAGATTACAGGCAATGATTCATTACTAATACAGACAAATAGAATTAATGATATTGAAAATAATGTATTAACTGTTAAGCGAGAGTCTGTAGTATCAAAAAAACCAAGTAAATGGCAATCGTTTGATGTAGATGACAGCTTGGGTACAAAAATAACCTTTTATGGTTTTAATGACGAAGTGTTAGGTGAAGCAATATTTGGGAGATCAAAATCAGATTGGCAACGAAGTTATGTGAGATTAATTGGTGAGAATAATGTATATATGACGAATGAAAATGTTATAAATAGACTACAAGCAAGACCGACATTTTGGGGAAAAAAACCACCACCGCCTCCAGAACCTGCTGAAGAACCTTCGTTAGAAATTCAGGATAATACCGGATTGAATGGTGAAGGCACCGAGCCAGAATGAGATATTTCCTCACTCTAATTATTTTTTTAATTATTACCTTGTATGGGCAAGATAATCATGGAAAAAAAACTATGGCAAAGAAAATTATCAAATCAGAATCAGAATGGGCTACATGCCTGAATCCAGATGAGTACAGAGTTCTGCGGGAAAAAGGAACAGAAATGGCATTTACAGGTAAATATTATAAGCATAAGGATGATGGCAAGTATGTGTGTGCAGCCTGTGATTATGAATTATTTAGTTCCAATACCAAATATGATTCTGGTACCGGCTGGCCCAGTTTTTACGCGGCTCTAGATAAGGATCGTATTCTAGAAAAAAGGGATAATACCTTGAGCATGGTTCGTACGGAAATACTGTGTGCGCGCTGTGAATCCCATTTGGGTCATTTATTCCCTGATGGCCCTAGACCTAGCGGTTTACGCTATTGCGTTAATTCAATATCACTCGACTTTAAAAAAGCTGAATAGTAATAAAGATTCTGCAGTATGGGAAAACTGCATTTTCCCGTCTCGGTATAGATTTTAACCCCTTACTACATTATATTTCTATGCCCGCTTTAGGGTAGAAATCAATATTTATGTTAAGACAACTTCGGGTCATAATAACATTTCTTTTTTTTGTGTGTGTAGTGTATGGGCAAAATTTCCGTACGGTTGATGATATCAAAGATGATTGGCAGGATCATACTACCTTTCAAAAGCACGAACTATTATCATTCTGCGATTTTTTAATTGATGGCGGTCACTACGAAAGAGCATTACTCAGTCTCTTTCAATATTTATATAAATTCCCGGGTGACAGTCTGGAAGTTCCAGTGCTTTATCATATTGCCAGGAGTTACGATCTGTCTGGGAACCCCATCTTAGCTAATCGCTATTATGATCAAGTTATTAATCTTGCTGATGGAAATTTCCGAGTTTCCCAAGCAGCGAATTACCGCAAACTCATTATTAAATATTACCAGGAAGATTACAGGAGTGTCCTTGAAGAAACTGATAATGCAACTGACCCTTATCTGATTACATTAAGGGGTTATATCTTTCTCCAAGAATTGGACTGGATATCTGCTCGACAGGCATTTTTATCAGCGGATGAACGATTTAAACATCGATACTATAGCCAACTCATTGCCCCAATTATGCAGTCTATTGATAATGCCGCTGAAGTACCAATGAAAAATAAATGGCAGACCTTGGCCGCATCTCTAGTGCCAGGTGGAGGACGAGCCTACCTACGGGAGTGGGGCAATGCTGGCGGTGCCTTAGCATCTTTTTTTCTTGTAGCATCCTTAGCTTCATCAAATACAGGTTTGCTTCAATCAGGAAATCTATCCCTTGTTGATGAACGCAATGAATTGATACCGCAAGGAGTAGGTTATAAATTAGATGATAACGATCTTCCAAAGAGTCCATTGTCCTTTGGACTACCAACAGAAGTTATATTATCAAATACCAACAATAATTTGATATATACACCAGCTATACTGGCAGCGAGCATTTATCTTGGTACAATCTTAAAGACTTATCAGGATGTGGATAATGCCAACCAGCGGTTATTTCGTAATCATATAGACATCACAATTGGTAAGACACCCTTGGAATCATTTATGGATTTTGCGGAACCAAATCTCGTAGAAATTTGATATAATTTTATTCTTTATTATATAGTTGACTACATAGGATATAAAAAAGTAATTTTAGAGGCTGTACTCTAAATATAATCGTACAGAATCTTTTTATAGTTATTTGACAATTTGGTATGCGTGGTCCAATAATAACTTTGAGAGTCAAAGTAGACGATAAATATATCAAACATACAATGGAGAGTTTGATCCTGGCTCAGGACGAACGCTGGCGGCGTGCTTA
>JBJKZU010000065.1:0-6180 GCA_045569095.1 Fidelibacterota bacterium | reverse complement strand
ATGTATTCATACCACGTCAGGAGACAGAACGACTCGTGGATATTGCGATTCCTATACTTAAGGAAACTAATAAACCTACTGTTTTGGATATGGGCACAGGTACAGGCTGTATCGCGGTCTCTCTGGCGAAGGAAATCCCTAACTCTAATATCATGGGCATAGATATATCTACTGCAGCAATAGCAGTAGCTGAAATCAATGCAGGCGTTCACCATGCAACAGTTCGGTTTGAAGAAATGGATTTTTTAATAAATTCATATAATAAAAAATTTGATATGATTATTTCTAATCCACCATACATACCACTTGTTGAAATGAATACTTTAATGGATGATGTACGTTTATTTGAGCCTCATTTTGCATTAAGCGATGGAGTGGATGGTTTATTGTTTTACCAACGGTTAGCAAGGGTGGCGCCAGCCATGATCAATTCTGGCGGCCACCTGATTCTAGAGGTAGGTTTAAACACACACCCCAACTACGTGTTGGATATATTCGATAAGCCATCATTCTATGACCAAACAATTATTCCAGACCGAAACGGTGATCCTAGAGTATTAAAGGTTAAAGTGAATTGAATATGATTTTAGGTTTTTTCAAGTTACTTCGTCCTTTAAACATTGTAGTAGCTGCATCTGCTGTATTAGTAAGTGCATATATTTTGGGTGTTTATGAACAATACTATATACTAGTCTGTGTTGTTATAGTTGTCATTGCCTATAATGGTGCTGCAAATGCATTTAATGATTATTGTGATTATGAAATTGATTTAATCAATCGACCAAATAGACCATTGAGCCGTGGAATGATCACTAGTTTTCAGGCGCTGAGTTTTGCGGTAATATTATTTGCAATAGGTTCTATTGCTGCATTTCAGCTACCGATTTATGCAATGTTAACGGCTGTTGGTATCGCTATGCCATTGATTATTATCTATAGCCTGCGTTTAAAAGGAACACCGCTATTAGGTAACATCACTGTTGCGGTGATCCTGGGGTTGACATTTGTTTTTTGCGGTTTAGCATTTAATAAGCTTATCCCCATGGTTATACCAGCAATACTTGCTTTTGGATTAACGCTTGTTCGTGAATTGATAAAGGATATCGCTGATGTGGAAGGAGATAATTCTGCTGGTTTAAAAACATTACCACTTGTTATAGGTAAAAATAAGGCAATTACTATTGCGGTTATTAACACTGTTTTAATTGGATTGGGAGCATTGCTCCCCTATTTTTTCCAAATTTATGGGAAATATTATCTTATCCTTTTGGTAATTGGAGTTGAGATTCCCTTAGTTATGATCGTAGTTTTATTTATGAAATCACCATCTATATATACGGCCAGGCAGAGCGAAAAATTGTTAAAGTTCAGTACTATAATTGGATTAACTGCAATTTTAGTTGATTATTATGCCAGCTGAATTCGTCCACCTTCACAATCATTCTGACTATAGCTTACTTGATGGTGCGCAAACGGTCCAGACTTTAGTCAATACTATTGATGACTTGCAAATGGATGCGGTGGCCCTAACAGAGCATGGTAATATGTTTAGTGCGGTAAGTTTCTACAATAATGCCAATAAAACGGGCATTAAACCTATTGTTGGTAGCGAGGTCTATGTTGCTGTTAATAACCGTTTTGATAAAAAACCTCGCGCTGAAGGCGGCTGGGGAAATAATCATTTAATATTACTGGCACAAAATTATACGGGTTATAAAAATCTAATGAAATTAATCACGGTGGGCTATTTGGAAGGTTTCTATTATCGTCCCCGTATTGATAAGGATATCCTTCGCGAATTCAGTGATGGTCTGATATGTATGTCAGCGTGTTTGAAGGGTGAAGTTCCAGAAAAATTGGTTAATAATGATTGGGACGGAGCCAAGGAAGCGGCACTGGAATATGCTGAAATTTTTCCTGACAGGTATTTTTTAGAAGTGCAGAACCACGGCATTGATCAGGAGCAGGTCAATATTAATAAAACGAAAAAACTCGCCGGTGAATTAGGCCTTCCATTAGTTGCTACGAATGATGCCCATTATGCAAAACATGACCACTGGGAGGCGCATGATATCCACATTTGTCTTGGCACCGGCAAGGAAAGAGATGATCCAAACAGACTACGCTATGCGACACCAGAATTCTATTTCAAATCGCAAGATGCGATGTACAAACTTTTTAAAGATGTTCCTAATGCAATTGAAAATACACGGTCTATTGCAGATAGCATAGATCTATCGATACCAACTGGGTCATACCATTTGCCTAAGTTCCCGTTGCCTGCTAATGGGGACATGCCAGATCCGGATAAATATTTACGCTCAATTTGTAAAAAAGGAGTTAATGAAAGGTATAATGATATTACACCAAATATAAAACAGCGGATGGATCATGAGCTAAGTGTGATCAAGGCAATGGGCTTTTCCGGATATTTTTTAATTACCCAGGATTTCGTTAAATATGCGCGGGATAACAATATTCCTGTTGGCCCTGGTCGGGGTTCCGCAGCAGGTAGTGTAGTTTCTTATGCGTTGGGGATCACAGATATAGACCCTATGAAGCACAACTTACTTTTTGAAAGGTTTTTAAACCCCGATCGCGTCAGCATGCCGGATATTGATATTGATTTTTGTATAGAACGGCGTGGGGAAGTTATTGATTATATAAAGAAACGGTATGGTGAGAATGCAGTAACGCAAATTATCACTTTTGGTAAAATGAAAGCACGACAGGTTGTGCGAGATGTAGGACGTGTCATGGGTTATTCATTTGGTGATGTGGACCGTGTAGCCAAGGCAATTCCTAATGAACTGAATATAACGCTAGATGCTGCTCTAAATAAAAGTCCTGACTTGCAAACAATGGCAAATGGAGAGTTCAAGGAATTGGTAGATTATTCTAAGGTGCTGGAAGGAATGAATCGTCATGCATCCACCCATGCTGCCGGTGTAGTCATAACACCTAGTGATTTAACAGATTACATGCCACTTTATAAATCATCCCAAGGCGATATTACTAGCCAGTATGATATGAAAAGTCTGGAGAATCTTGGAATACTGAAAATGGATTTTCTTGGATTACGTAACCTTACAGTTATAGATCATACGATCAAATTGCTGCAGCAGAAGAATGTAATCATCGAAATTGAGAAGATTCCCATGGATGATACCAAAGTATATAAATTATTTGCTAAGGGGCTAACAATAGGTGTATTCCAGTTTGAATCATCGGGCATGCGCGAATTCTTAAAAAAGCTTAAGCCAACACATTTTGAAGATTTAATAGCTATGAATGCGCTGTATCGTCCAGGACCAATGAAAAATATAGATAATTTTATCAACCGTAGATCGGGAAAGAAAAAAATAGATTATGTTTCCCCAGCCCTAAAACCAATCCTGGATGAAACTTATGGGATCATTGTTTATCAGGAACAAGTCATGCAAATTGCTAATGAAATCGCAAATTTCACTCTGGCCCAAGCGGATATTTTGCGGCGTGCAATTGGCAAGAAAAATACTGAACTCATGGAAGAACTAAAGGTGAAGTTTATCAATGGTGCGTCAAGCAAAAACATGACTAAAAATCAAGCTACTAACATTTATGGTTTGATCGAAAAATTTGCGCAGTATGGATTCAATAAGAGCCATTCTACTGCTTATACATATATAGCCTATCAAACAGCATGGCTTAAAACCTACTACCCCGCTGAATTTATGGCCGCAAACCTGACTAGTGAGATGACCAATATTGATCGGGTTGTTATTTTAATTAATGAATGTCGAAAACTAAAAATAGATGTATTACCTCCAGATATTAATGTATCTAATATTAATTTTCACCCTATTGATGATACATCTATTTCTTATGGCATGAATGCGATAAAAAATGTAGGTGCTAAAGCATTGGATTTTATAATTGCTTCCCGAGAAAAAGATGGACCGTTTAACTCAATATTTGATTTCACCAGTAGGGTAGATCTGCAAGCAGTGAATAAAAAAGTCCTGGAAAGCCTAATTGTGTCAGGTTCCAATGGATCACCTAGAAGGATCCAGGGCCGAAAAAGGTTTCTACCATTGAAATTGCCATACGTTATGGTCAAAATATTCAGTCTGAGCGCGATAAAAACCAGGTTGATTTATTTGATAATTCTGCAGGCGGCTCAGGAATGTCTATGATACCTAATTTACAAGAAGTACAGCCTTGGACTGATGGGGAAGCGCTGGCAAATGAAAAAGAGGTTTTGGGTCTATATCTGACGGGTCATCCCTTGTTGGAGTATGCCGATGATTTAGAGGATTTCAGCAACCATGATTTTACAGAATCAATCCAGGACAAAAATCTTGATGCTGTACGCATCGGAGGTGCGATCCAAAACTATAAGATACATTTTGATCGTAAGAATAAACAAATGGCGTTTTTTACGCTGGAATGTTTAGGGGGCCATGCAGAAATATTGGTATTTAGCAACACATTTGCTAAGTACAAGAAGTTATTATCTGAGGATAATATAGTTTTTGTCAGCGGTAAACCAACGGATAATGCAGACTTTAGTGAATTGAAGTTGATCGCTGACGAAATAGTTTCGTTGGAAAAGGTAAGAGATTATTATGCAAAAAGTGTCAATCTGCGACTAGAGTTAGAAAAGATTTTGCCGGATAATATTGAGGATCTGCATTTATTATCAAAACAATACCCAGGGGCATGTAATCTGGTGTTTCATTACAATGATGATAATAAACGTAAAAAACGGATCTTGTCACATAACACGCATGTTTCATCCAGTCGAGAATTTCTGACTAAACTACGCGATGTTTACGGGAAAAGTAATGTATGGGTAGAATAACTGATGCAAGATGATTGCTGTTTTACAACGCGTTACTACTGGTAAAGTCAAAATCGGTGGTCGTGTTACCGGCGATATTGATAATGGATTAGTGATCCTGCTGGGAGTGCACCGTGAAGATAAAGAAGAGGATATTAATTTTCTGGTGGATAAGATTCTAGGCTTACGGATATTTAATGATAATAAAGGTAAAATGAATATATCACTTCAGGGTGTGAAAGGTTCTGTTCTGGTAATTAGTCAATTTACACTCTGTGGTGATTGGCGTAAGGGTCGTCGTCCGAGTTTCACAAAAGCAGCTGATCCGGACAAAGGGAAATTGCTATATAACGGGTTTATTGATGCAGTTAGAAATAGAGGCATAAATGTAGAAACCGGTGAATTTGGTGCGGCAATGGATGTCAGCCTTGTAAATAGTGGACCCGTGACATTTGTACTAGACACCCATGACAGATAATCTACTGTAATCCATGCGAGTGTGTTTGTAATTTCCATCAGTTATCAAAAATTATGGAAAGAAATATTCGTATTGTAATGGCAAAGCCTGGGCTAGATGGCCATGACCGTGGTATTAAAGTATTGGCCGCTGCTTACAGAGACGCAGGGATGGAAGTTATTTATCTGGGGTTGCGCCAGACGCCGGAAATGATTGTATCTGCTGCTTTGCAGGAGGATGCTGATGTGATTGCATTATCAATATTATCGGGAGCACATATGACAGTTTTCCCAAAGGTGATGCAATTGATGGATCAGAATAAACTCGATGATGTATTACTAACTGGTGGTGGTATTATAGCTGGTAAAGATAAGGAAGCCTTAACTAAACTTGGTGTAGGAAAATTATTTGGTCCTGGAACACCAGTGCAGAAAACAGTAGACTACATTACAAATTGGGTGCAGACTAACCGGCGGTAGATATTATGAATTTGAATAATCAAGCTGAACTAGAAACATATTTCGCGGATAATTTTGATACTGTTTTATTTCCAATATTGGCGGATATGTATCTTCAAAATAGGGATTTGGTCAGAGCCCGTAAAGTCTGCGAGATCGGTCTTGGTTACCACCCAGATCATGTAGATGGACGGTTTATACTTGCTATGATAGAATTAGAAATAGGCAATGAACGCGAGTCAGAAAAATTGTTGAAAGAGGTAGTACAATCTGGCACAGATCATTTGCAGGCAGCTTTTCAGCTAGCCATAGTACAGCAGTCACTAGGTAGAGCGGAATCAACACTGCAAAAAAGCTGGAACAAAGTTCTCGATCTTGACCCGGAAAATAGAGAAGCAAAATCTATATTATCTATACTTGGCAAGCAGGAAATACCTAAAAAA
>JBJKZU010000064.1:0-6287 GCA_045569095.1 Fidelibacterota bacterium | reverse complement strand
GGCCTATGATTACATTCAGATCCATCTAAGTCCGGACCATAATAGTTTAATTCACCGGGAGCCACACCATCGATCCCAATATCGTCACCAGAATACTCGGTTTCCTGGTATATACCATCTCCATTTAAGTCTTCGCCGTCTTCCCAATCTTGGTCCTCATCTGCATCCCAGTGTTCTTTAAGATCCTCAAGATTAATTCTATAAAATTCAAGAAATGCGTCCAAGTCTGCAATACCAGCTGTTGGTCCAATAATTCCGGTAGGTTCGTTGTCCCTTTTTTCATCGATTAGGCCATCTCTATCATTATCTACGTTATCATAGGCTAATCCAGGGCTTTCCAGATAGGCAAAACCCATCACACCTGTTGGCAACCCGCCAGCCCCGATTCCATTAATATCCCAGGAATAAGCCATATCTACTTCTTCATTAAAGTATCCCAGATCATCGTCACCATCTCCACCAATAGAATTATCCAACCAATAGCCAAAGGCAACATCACGCAAATCATAATCAGAAATATTAGCAATAGAATATTCCCAGAAAATAGCATCTCTTGCTTGGGGGTTATTCCATTGAAACCCCCTAACGGCAACACGCAAGCCAAGCCCGCCCCATGGCACACCAGGCTGAATTGTAACGTCGGGTTTCAGGTCACCTATATAACGACCGGGTCTGGGAAAATATTTTACATTATCCTCCGCCCCCAGGTACTCTTGGTCTTGAGCATCGTTAACCACAAAATAGCTCTCTTGGTCTGCATAGATCACGCCTCGTCCAAAGCGCCCATTCCATTCTCCTGGCCATTTGGTACCAAAACCAGTGGAAGGCCA
The DNA here is from genome assembly GCA_045569095.1 of Fidelibacterota bacterium. Taxonomy (GTDB): domain Bacteria; phylum Fidelibacterota; class Marinisomatia; order Marinisomatales; family TCS55. The sequence continues at coordinate 5,457 of JBJKZU010000064.1, read as the reverse complement.
GCCACCACTTGGCCAGGACCCAGGTAGGTTTGACTGGGCTACATATTCTCCGGTTTCGTTGAAATACCCAAATGCAGGATAAAAACCCCACTCAACAGTACCGGTAGGATCCGTATCCATTTCTTCTCGGTAACTAGTCTGCAGGTAATAAAGTGTGTGGTGGTTTGTAGTATAAATGTCAGCAGGCTCTGTCAGGGCAATTGTGTCCAGCGTGGTTGCATTCCCGTCATCTTTAATATATACTTTAGCCCCCACCAACAGTCCAATGCCGTCCGTCATTTTTAAACCATTGGCATTGTTAGGCCATTTGGAAACATTAACCCTAGGCCAGTCCGATAACTCCGTTGTATTGCGAAAATAAATAAATACGCGGTTTCCAGTCATGTAGCCTTCTCGTTCGGCAGCAATATCTCCAGCAGGGTCTTCGGGTCCCGCATATTCCTTCCCCTGACCAAGAAGCAGACCGGGGGCGGTGAGGAAAATCATAATGATTGTGGTAAGGTAATGCATGTCAGTTAATAATTTATTCCTATTTCCAGCTTAACCATTCGGGGCGCGGAATACATGGCTGGGTTTTGGATGCGGTCTTCATAATCGTTGAAATCACTGCGGTGGCTCGCAAGATCGGTTTCTTTTATCACAGCTGTATATGCTCTTCCTGTTTGGTCATTGACCCAATTCTCATTCAGGCGATCAAGAAGATTATATATAGTCAGATCAATTTTACCATGGTATCGTCCGGCCAATTTGAAGTTGTAATACAGCGTAAGATCTACCGTTGAAGAGGCCGGTTTATAATCGTTGTTTGGATATAGATTGATCCTAGAAAGCACACTTTCGCTCTGCGGTATAAAGGTGTACGGAGAGCCGGAATTGTAATAAGCCGTAACTGTACCGCCATAATTTTTTGCGGAAAACATCACGGTACCATTTAGTGTGTGCCTCTGATCCCAGCTCATCGGAATGAAGCGGTTCACCGGATCCATACTATCACCCGCACGATTAAAAGTCTGCGTTGGGGAGTCAGCGTTCCCGCGCGTGTATTGCAGGGTGTAATTCAATATCCCTTTAATAGGCCCGCGGCCAGCATCAAGCTTAACTTCTAGTCCTCGGGCGTTACCATAGTCTTTGTTACTATAAAGTCCATATTCGATTTGGTTATAGGTGGATATAATTTTTGTACTAAGTAAATTATAAATGTCCCTATAGAAAAGAGCTACATCCAGACTCATTCCGCGGGCCAATTCCTGCCATAATCCGATTTCATATGTGATTGTTTTCTCTGGTTTCAACAAAACGCTTCCCATCGTTGTAGAATAATCAGAAGGGTTAACAAGAAAACTGTGATTTTGATACATTGCGTACAGGGGTGGCATCTGGAAAAAATGCCCATAGCTAAAGTGCAGAACAGCTTGATTGCCCAACTGGTAAGCAAAACCAATTCTAGGGCTAACTTGGTCAATGATTGGAGCCTGAAGGTAGGTAGATGTCATTGAATCGCTTAATACTAGCTGGTTAGCCGGGTTTCTAGGATCTGAAGGATAAAAACTAGCCGGATCAAATACATCATACCTTAAACCAACATTTATCACCATATCATCAAATTCCATTTTATCCTGAAGGTAAGCAGCGGACTCTTTTGGATTAACCTTGTAAATATCGGCGTAAATGGTTGTATCCCCAAATATTTCAGGTTCATACAGTAAATCCTGGCTTTCTTGGCCATCGTATTTGTTTCGTATTGTATGCCACTGGTGGTCCACGCCATGAGTAATATTAAGCAGGCCCAGTTTGATGCTATGGCGATGATTGACCTGCCAGGTCATATCAAACTTAATAGTTTTATCGCGCATGGTTAGCATGCTATGGTTTTTCTGCTGACCCCCAGTGAAAAATCCCGGTCCATAGTTATCCAGATATCTTCCGTGAACATAATTCGTATCAAGTGGATCCTTATACAGATAAGACCCGCTATAATTATCTATATATGACATTTTGAGTTCATAAAATAATGTCGGGGTGATCATATGATTCATCTGGAAGGCATTATAAGATGTTTCTTTATGACTTCCGATTCGCCCATCCGGATTGTATTTAAATGCATGGTCATACCCAAACCACGTATCATTGCTAGTCGAATTCAATAATGAGAACCTGACCCCTTTAATCAGGTTGAATCCAAGCTTTAGCAGCAGCGATTGATTATTGCTGGTATTCATGGGTATGTAGGTACTATCGCCAGTTTTTTCCGAATACCACAGCGAAGGATCGTCCGCATAAAAATTACTGTAATCATCCACCTGGAAGATGCGGTAACCATTTAGATGACCACGATTATCCTGCATTCGCACATTGGAAAAAAAGGTGATCTTTTCCCCCAACAGGGGGCCGCCCAGGCTGAATTTAAAATCCCGGCCGCTGTTCAGGTTCGGAGTCAATCCAATAAAAATATCTGTGTTATCAGTACTGTAAGAGGAAAGCGCTGCAGACGTAGATCCTTCAAATTTCGGTCCACCATCTCGGGTAACTATATTAACAACACCACTCATTGCCCGCCCGTATTCCGCATTGAAAGTACCCGTAATTATCTCGAGGTCCTGCACTGCTTCTGGTTGTATTTCTACTGCTGCGCTGGAACCACCAAAAGTTTCATCAACTTGGACACCATCGATCAAATAAGTCACCTCTGTAGACCGGCCCCCGCGAAAGTGGCCGTTGACAACGCCAGCCTGCATATTTATAACTGTGCCCACATTTTCAACGGGTAGTGCTCTAATTTCGTCGCCAGAAATATTTTTTATTGTGCCAGTCTGATCTTTCTTTTGTGCCAGTCTTGCCACCTCAACGGTAACAACCTCGCCTTCAATAACGGCCTGATCCATCTTAATATCCAGAGTAACCGTGCGGTTAATGGACACTCGCACGTTATTCACTTTCACCGTTTTGTACCCTATCATCATCACAGAGACGGAATACATGCTTGGTGGTACATTGATAATATTGAACCTTCCGTCATTCGAAGAAGCTGTACCATATGGCGTATCATCGATAATAATATTCACTCCAGGAAGAGGGTCACCAGTAGACTTGTCGGTCACGATACCTGTCAGTTTGCCCGTGGTTTGGGTGAATACCGGTGAATAAAATACAATCGCCAGGCAAAACGTGATCGTTCTTATATAGTGATACATTGGTATAAAATTTATAGCTAGTAGATAAAAAAAGGAAACGGGGGAACCTTTGTGTTCCCCCGTTTAATATTAGTAATCGTTACTTAAGCAGAATCATTTTCCGTGTTTGCATGAACGAACCTGCTTCCAGTTTGTAGAAATAGAAACCGGATGAAAGGTTATTTGGGCTCCAAAGAATTTCATGATGACCAATAGGAAGTGTTTTATTAACTAACACATCTACCTGCCTACCCAATACATCAAATATTTGCAGTTTTACATCCGTTTGTTCCGGAATGGTAAACTGAATATGTGTTGCCGGGTTAAACGGGTTGGGATAGTTTGGATGCAAGGCATATGTCAGGGGCAGAATTTCATCATCAACGCCAACCGAAGACCCGCCAATCCAGGTGCTCGACCATACTGTCGGTGTTTGCCATGCGTTATCATTATTGGTTGGTGAGCCAACCAGGTTCCCTTCCCATCCTGATCCATCATTATCATGAAATGTGGGTTCTATTGGAATTCTCATTCCATCCATTGCGCTAAATACTATATCATCACCAAATGCGATGTCTTCCAGCGCCAGTCTCGCTTCTATCACCCAGGGGCCGCCAAAACTCTCGTGGTGATAGTTATCGGAACCATTTACAGCGAGAGTATCCTGACCATTGAAATCATTCACCGCATGAGTTTCCAGGAAAAAGAATTTGTAATCAGGCTCATCACCGCGCATCATACCAACATGTTTGGATCCTGACTGTTCATAAAGTCCGATGAACAATTCAAGTACATCATTTTCCCACCACCCGCCGGTACCATCGCCAGGCTGGAATCCGTCGTAGACATCATCAACCACATCTGCAGCAACATAGAGGTAGTTTTCATCCACTGCAAGCCAGATTTCACCAGAAAGATCATTGTCATCATTCACGGCACCTATGATATGGGGCGTTCCCCAAGAGTTATCAGTCGCACCAAGCATAAACGGCTCGATCCCACTGTCATACCATTCAGACAGATCGCCATCCGCAGTGAACGAAGGTGGGTTCAATGAAATCGTTGGGATTCCTTTGGCTGTGTTAGTAATTGCATCAGATAATCCTGGCTCGCCAACATTATAAGAGGCATCACTACAAACAACAGCATAGTACAAACTCTGTTGTTCGTCTTCCAGTGGTGAATAAAGATAATGCACAGCTGCCTGTGATCCTTCAAGTACATCGGTAGCAATAACATCCACGCCGGTCGCAGTAACGTCCGTAATTTCAGAGTGGCTGGCATACACATTGTATGTTTCACCTTCTTCTACATCAATATCCGACCATGTCACCAAATTATAATAAGTATACGCTGATGCTGACACATTTTCCACTGCGGCCGGAGGCACTACGTCTAGAATACCAACGTTCATAAGGAACATATCATCAAAGGCAAAATCACAGGCGACGCCATCCCAGCGGGATGCCACTACTACTGCGGTCACTGTTACTGTGCCTTCTGGCGCTACAAACTCAATAGAGTGATTTTCCCAATCATTAGTCATGGTCAAAGCAACATCATCTGTTGTCCCAACCACATTCCCGTCTGCATCTTTTGCTTCAAGTTTAAACGCGGCGCCGATTCCGTCACCACTTATATCCTTACCATAGCCGCTTAAGCGCCAAGTCTCTCCATATTGCGCTGGAATGCTATCTTCAGTATAGTAAACTGCCCAATTATCAGTGACACCTATACTAAGATAATTCTCTCCATTGAGAGCCATAGATGCGTCTGTGACAACTTCTGCGTGTCCACCGCCTATTGCGGCACCCCAGCCAAAATCATCATCCTGAGCGTCGGTCAATTCAAATCCTGGATTACCTAAAACATTCTTTGTACCTGCTAGTTTAAAATCGTCCAAGATAATTGTGCCTTGGCTATAATCACCATCTCCACCACCACTAATGGAAAATTCAAAGTGAAACCCGGCGATAGCGTCTTTGTCTAATTCACCATTGCCAGCTTCGCCAGCCCATCCTGTCAGATTAAATCCACCACCATCCCAAGAATCGTTTCTCTCAAGAGGCATGGTAATGGTAGTCCAACCAGAAGCGTTATCTAGGACGTAATGGAAAGAGTAATAATATTCTCCCAGTCCCGTATAGTTCGCGGGATCGGCAATAGATCCGTAGTCGCTCAGGTTCAATCTTAAGTGGATTCTATCTTCTAGAGATTGAGGAACTAAGTTATAGTATGAAAATGAAATACTATCATAACCTGACCAGTCCCAGACCTCGCCTTCATC
>JBJKZU010000063.1:0-6288 GCA_045569095.1 Fidelibacterota bacterium | reverse complement strand
TAAAACCGTTGTCATTTTCTATGCTATTTTTGGGATAGCATTATCAGCTAACATAAAACAGGATAAACGCCCATTATATAGCAATTCCAGTCCATTTATTGCCGCTGTAGAAAATTCTTTTCGTAATTATTCTCGTGTAGACACAATGGTCCATTATTTAGATGATATGGAAGGTGATGTATCCGCTTGGTATTACAATGGATTCTGGACCCTTAGCACTGATTCGTATTCCAGTCCAACACATTCATTTAATGCAGATGATAACGGTACAAATTCCGTTCAAGATTTAATTTCTCCTGTAGTTAGTATTCCCAGCATTGATGATATTGGTGATAATCAGGTATTATATCTTTCCTTTGATTTGTGGTGCGATATGCCTGGTTGGAGTGAAGATACCTCAAGCTCCCTTGGGGACTATTATAGTGTATCCATTTGGGATACTTCAGATGCTCCACCGGCCCATTTAACCACAACTGGTGCCTATTCAGGAAACTCCTGGTGGTTTGGATTGGAATCCACCGGTGGTTACCTGGATGGTTGGCTCACATTTTTGGACTCCCCTGTATTCACGGTCCCTAGCACAAATGCAGAGTTAACATTCAAAACTAATTATGATATAGAAGACCCTGCTGGTGCTTCCAGTCCCTACGATGGATGGGATGTCGCAAATGTTCGTATATCTACCGATGGTTTTGCTACATGGTCAGTATTAAATGGTGTACCGGCATATGATGTGTATAGTGGTTATGGCTGGGGTTATAATGGTGAAGGTTCTGGGATACCTGGCTGGGCCGGAAATTCTGGTGGTTGGATAGATGTAACTTTTGACCTCAGTGCCTATGCAGGGCAGGATGTGCAGATAAGGTTTGCATTTGGATCCGACCCAGCAGTTTATGAATCCGGCTGGTGGATTGATAATGTTGTTGTCGATGGTGATGACGGTACGGTTTTAGAAGACAATGGTGATGACAATGTTGTATTGGTTCCTTCAGGAGAGCCATGGGTAGATATGGTGTATGATTATGGTGATATTTCGCGCCCCGGCGGTACGGGTTGGGTAACGTACTATGACGGCATGAATTACAATGGCGATTTAAGTATCCATCCATATGCTGGAAAAGATGTCAGATTTAAATTCAGATCTATTCTGGGTGATTCACTAATGCCTGAAGCTACTGGTCTTTGGATCGATGATTTACGAATTATTGGTATTGGAACTACATCTAGTGCTCCAATACCCCAAAATTTGACTGCGGTTGCTGGAAATCAAGTAGTGGATCTAAGCTGGTATCCTCCGTCTGTTTCCGCTCCTGGTGAATACCAATATGATAATGATCTTGGCGATGGCTCTATTTTCACAAATGGTAATTTATACCTCTTCAGGGACATTTGCGGCTGTAGAACTTTTTCAAAATCTTAGTGGTACTATAGATATAGATACAGTAATGATTTTTGGTTACAGCAGTAATACTGCTACAGCAACTAGTATTTATGGTTATAATGGCAATTTTGCTGCGGGTTTGATTGATGATATCCCAACCTACACTATGGCTGTCGATCTAGAAGTTGGTTTTTGGAATTATTTTGATGTTTCTGATGCGGGCTGGTCATTTGATGGAGATTTTGCAATTGGATTTGAAGTTGGTACAACTACAGGTATTATTTATGCTGCCTTGGATGAATCAGCTGCTCCTAGCGTGGGAAGTTATACGAACCTTGGTGGTTGGGATACTTGGGCTAATGTTGCGGCAAGTAATGGTTTGCCTGATGGTGAATGGGGAATTCGCGCCAAAGCCCAAACAACAGGAAGTGATTCGTTAGCAGTATTTTATAAAATGTATCGAAGAATTTATGGTGAACAGGATTGGACCCAATGCTGGTGGATGGGTGGAGACGAAATTAGTGGTACAACATGGCAGGATTATTTTGTCCAAGATTTCACTACTTATGACTATACAGTCTCAGCAGTAATAAATGGTAATGAATCTGAATTTTCTAATACGGCTACGGCCACTGTTGAACCAATCACGGTTCATGAGCTTGCTTATGATGATGATGGAATGAATACTAGTATAAACACCGGAGAGGGTAACTTGCTTGCAGTACGCTTTACACCACTGCAATATCCGAGTAAAATACATCGAATTAAAATTTATTGTGCCGGTAGCGATGCAGGTGTAGCAATTGCTCAAATATGGGATGATGATGGAAGTGACAATTTACCGGGATCCGTATTGTCTCCTCAAGTTGGGTTTAGTCTTGTCCCGGGGTGGAATGTAAAAGATGTGTCGCAGTTGGATATAATAATTAATAGTGGTGATATATACATCGGTATCATAGAAACTTCTCAGACTCCGCCAATTGGAATAGATACGGATGCACCGATCGATGGACGAAGTTATGTAAATGTTTCCGGTACACCCCCTTCGGGAACGAATTCCTTATGGGTGCCTTTAAGTAATTTATTTGTGGGGGATTTCATGATTAGAACTGAGTTGGATTCAGCTAGTAATGTTAGCATTGAAGATCCATCTGATGTCTCAATCCCACAGGAATTTAAATTAGGGCAAAACTACCCCAATCCATTTAATCCAGTTACCACTCTTGAATTTGATATTCCAGAAAACGCTGCAACCCAGTTAGCATTATTTGACTTAAGTGGTAGAGAGGTAATGACTATTATTGATCGGGAATTAAGCGCTGGCCATTACCGATTTCAATTGGATGGTCGTGATCTTGTGTCCGGTATATATATATATCAAATACAGGTCAATGGACAGCAAGAGTCTTATATAGCCGCACGAAAATTGATCCTATTGAAATAAATTACCGATATATTAATGAAGGACAGTTTAGGCTGGCCCATATTGAATATTAATAGGAATCTAATGTTTAAGTATTTAGCCAAACTGACTATTGTCTTGTGTTCTCTTTTATTAGGTGATGGAATATATGAGGATAGAATTTTGATCTATATAGAAACTAGTGTTACGGATTTTGGTTTGGACAGTAATATTCAGTTTCCAAATACGACTGATCAGCAAATAAATAATATATTATTAAAGACCGATGCTTTAAAAATTCGGAAATGGCTCCCTAATGCCCGGAAGAGTGATAGGGATGGTGACATATTTCTTGATCGATTTTTTGTGGTTTATTTTAAAAATAATCGCTCAGATTTATCTTCTTTAATTGATATTTATAGTAATTTGAAAAAAATTCGATTTACAGATACAATAAGTATAATGGAAAAGGATTTTAACCCAAATGATCCCAGATATTATCAACAATGGCATTTACCGCAAATAGAGGCTCCGCAAGCTTTTGATGCCTGGGATTTAGATGGCGGAGAAATACCAGGAACCAATTCTACAAGAGAGATTATTGTTGCTGCAGTCGATGATGGTTTTGAATGGGACCATCCTGATTTAATTGATAACATATGGAATAATCTTGGTGAAGATGCGGATGGTGATGGTTATACGATAGAACAATCAGGAAATAACTGGATATTAGACACTGGTGATTTGAATAATATTGATGATGATAATGACGGATTTATAGATAATCTAATAGGATGGGATGTTGAGGCAAATGGTAATGGAGAAGAGGACAATGATCCAATGACTCTTTCCGGGAATGATCATGGTACAATGGTCGCTGGTTGTATATCAGCAGTGACGAATAATAGCTTAGGCGTTGCATCTGTTGGCTGGTCCTTAAAGATAATGCCAATTAAAGCAACAGCAACGCCCAATTCACAATACATTGAAGACGGCTATAATGGTATTTTAACAGCAGCGCAACAAGGCGCTGATGTAATTAATTGTAGCTGGGGTGGATTTTCAGGTGGTGGAAGCCAGAGTTTAATTAACACTGTCTGGAATACATATGGGGCAATTGTCGTTGCATCGTCAGGTAATGGTAATGAAGATGCTGGATATTCAAATTTTGACAATCATTACCCTTCATCATATAATAATGTCGTTTCTGTATCGGCTACCGGACCTGGGGATACATGGGGTTCAAGCTGGCTTCATCCAACTGCAGGTCCTACTGTAGATATCTGCGCACCGGGGGAAAGCATTTGGACAACCGATACGAATAATGGTTATGATAATCCATGGGGAACATCGTTTTCATCTCCAGTTACTGCTGGTGCAATAGGGCTGCTGTGGTCTTTATTCCCAAATCAGTCTAAGCAATGGATCATAGACAAAATTATCAATACTGCAGATTATTTTCCGGCAATGAATAATTATGCTCTGATACAAAATTATAGTGATGATACACCCCACCAGGAAAGTTTAAATGGAATGTTGGGAAGTGGTCGGTTAAATATTAATAAAGCCATCAATGGTGGCTTATTTCCAAGTCTTATTATCAATGAAATACATTTGCTAAATGATACGGATGGTGATGGTGTATTTAACCCAGGTGATACGGTAAATATAAAATTGGTTTTATATAATGAAGGTGGGTGGGCAGAAGCAACAAATATTTCTTGTGTTTTATCAACAGATAACCCCTCGATTTCAGTCATTGATAATCTGATTGAATTTTCTAGTCCAATCGAGTCAGGAACATCTACATTTGCATTATTTGATGCATTTACAATTACATCCGATTTATCCGCAGCATTAGGTCCTGTTAACTTAAACGTAACAATCACTGCTGGTTCTGATCCTTATATATATGAAACCATAGAAGAGATTTCAATTGCATTAAGTATTAATCAGATGCATTTCCCATTTTTCACTATGTCGGGTGTAAAAACATCACCAATAGTCTATGATATGAATGCAGATGGTGAACGGGAGATTTATTTCGGATCGGATAATTATAACTTTTATGGTCTTGGATCTGATGCCTTGCTATTGCCTGGTTTTCCATTTACTGCTGGAAATCAAATACGATCTAGCCCTGCTATTGGTGATGTAGACGGTGATAATGAACCTGAATTGGTTTTTGGTTCAAAGGATAAAAATTTATACATCTTAAATGGATTTGGATTACTTGAATTAGCCTTTTCTTCTTCGGGTTATATCAATCATGCGCCAGCATTAAAGGATTTGGATGGAGATGATGATCTGGAAATAATATTTGGTACATTTGAATATGTTGGTACATCGACCACGGGATTTCTTTATGCTATTCACCATGATGGTTCTATTGTTAGCGGGTTTCCGATAGATCTTGGTAGCCCGATAATGGTAGAGCAAGCCATTGGCGATATTGATGGGGATGGGGAACTAGATATCGTTGTAGGAACATGGGGAAATCAAATAACCGCTATCAGTGCATCTGGTACAATTAAATCCGGATTTCCTTTCAGTGCCAGTAACAAAATAAATGTACCACCCAGCATAGGAGATCTTGTTGGCGACTCAAATTTGGAAATTACCGCAGGAAGCGATGATGGTAATCTATATATTATCAATAGCACTGGTTCTGCAATTGACATAATTAATACGGGAGGATTCATTCGTGGTGATATAGCACTGCATGATTTCAATACTGATGGTTACCCAGAAGTAGTTTTTGCAGGATATGATAAGAAGATACATGTTTATGATGTATCAACTGGTTCGGAAATAAGCGGTTGGCCGGTCAATGTAAATAATAATATAATTTCCTCACCGATCATTGTAGACCTTGATAATGATGGTAATGTCGAAATACTAGCCGGGCATATAAATAACCAGGTTGTTGCTTATTATAGCAATGGCACAGAAGTAGAAAATTTTCCTGTAGGTACAGGTAGTGCAATTCAAAGTTCCTTAGCTGTTCAAGATATGGATCAGGATGGAGACTTCGAAATAATTGTAGGGACATCCCAGGGACTGGAAGTAATTGATATAAAAACAAATAAAGGGTCTCCTTATACCTGGAGTATTTATCGGGGTAATTATCTAAGAACCGGCCTATTTAATGACGCTTTAATGACTAGTATTCCTGAACAAATTGATCCAGTTATTCCATCTATTTTCAGTGTATCGGAGAATTATCCTAATCCATTTAATCCCCGGACAGAGTTTACAATATCTATTCCGGAGAGAAGTCATGTAGTGGTAAATATTTATAATATTTTGGGTAGGAAGGTGGCTTCACTTGCTGAAGGTGAGTATACTGCTGGTCGATACAGGATGGAATGGGCTGGTAAGACGGATGTAAATGCCGTTGCACCGAGTGGTGTATATTTACTAGTTGTACAAGCAGGGAACGATATGATTACACATAAAATGATTATGATGAAATAAAAGGGTTGAGAAGGTTAAGTAATTATTA
>JBJKZU010000062.1:0-24579 GCA_045569095.1 Fidelibacterota bacterium | reverse complement strand
ATGAGTCGTGATCTTGATCGCTTGAAATCTGTTTATAAACGTACGAACAAAAGTCCTGCAGGTGCGGGGAGCACAAATGGTTCACGTCTACCATTAGACAGGGAACGCTTAGCTAGATTGCTTGGCTTCAATGGGTTGGTACTACATACACGAGATGCAATGTGGCAGCCTGACGGTCCAATAGAATTAATGTCTGTAGCTCTTGCATTATTGTGCAATGTAGATCGTATGACGGAAGACCTGCAGATCTGGACTACGTCTGAATTTAACTTTATGGACTTATCAGAAAGTCATTCCCGATCAAGTATTATTATGCCTCACAAAAAGAACCCATATAGTCTTACATTTGTACGCGGAGTGGCAAGGGATATGATTGGCCGTTTGGCTGGTACGGCCGCTTTGCAGTCGACTCCATCAGGGCAAGTTGACAATCGAATTTTCACGTATAGCATGGTACCGAAAGGCTTGATGCAAACCAAAAAGGCTTTAAAGTTATTGTCAGCAACAGTTTCTGGCTTAACGGTAAATAAAGATAAAATGAGCCTGGCTGCTTTGAAAAGTTTAGGAGGATCCACTGATCTCGCTGAGGAGATCATGACTATATATGATATTGATGCGCAAACGGCTCATTCCATTGTTGGACGCGCGGTGAGATCTGCGACACAGATGGGAAAAGGATTAGAGGCTGACCTGATAAATAGTGCTGCGAAGGATATAATAAATCGTTCTCTCAACATATCCGATGATTTTATAGAAAAGATTATGGACCCGAAAGCTATTGTAGCCACGAGAATTGGCCCAGGAGGAGCATCCTTAAAATCAGTTAAAGAGATGATTACTACTTTTCGCGATCTAGTCCATGAATGTAATCAATGGTGCGTATCAGAAAAATCTCGACTTAAAGAAGCAGAAAAAAAATTGATTGAAAAGGTAACAGCGTTATGCCAGTGCACATGATCGATTCTAAGATATATGGTAATGCATGGGGGACCGATGAGATGCGTGCCATGTTTGATGAGATTCCCCGTACCCAGGCTTGGTTAGAAATTATCCGGTCTCTTGCTGAGGCACAGGCAGAAGTGGGTCTTATTCCATCTCAAGTTGTAGCGGAAATTAGAAGGAATTGCGATGTGGATAAGTTGGATATGGATTTACTCAGGGAAAGATATGATCAGTCAGGACATTCCATGCATGGTCTTATTCAGGAATTGATGAAACTGTGTGAAAACTCTGCCGGGGAATGGATTTATTATGGAGCTACTGTGCAGGATATAACAGATAGTTGGACATCGATGGTACTTTTAAAAGTTTGGGATATAGTATTCCGAGATTTACGAAAAATTGAGCAAGAACTTTTAGTTATAGCTCAAAAGCATCGTGATACACCCATGCTTGGGCGAACACACGGGCAGTCAGCTTTACCAATAACTTTTGGATTTAAAGTTTCAATATGGATTCGGGAAATTCATCGTCATTTAGAACGAATGAAAGATACACATAAAAGAATGGGATATGGTCAATTGGCAGGCGGAGTTGGCTCACTATCCGCTTTTGGAAAAAAAGGACTAAAGCTGCAATCTATTTTTTTTGAAAAACTGGGTTTACGTACGCCGGATATCGCCTGGATTTCAGTGCGTGATAATCAAGCAGAATTTTTACAACTACTATCTATGATTTCTTCCACTTTGGATAAAATTGGACACGAAGTATACTCACTGCAGCGTCCTGAAATTAGTGAAGTGAATGAATTATTTCTAAAAGGTACTGTAGGGAGTATCACAATGCCACACAAACGAAACCCTGAAATCTCTGAACATTTAGGCACCTTGGCACGATTAATTCGCCATAATACAAACTGTCTAAATGAAAACTTGGTACATGAACATGAACGTGATGGACGTTCCTGGAAATCCGAATGGGGTCTAATTGGAACCATATGTGTTATGGTGGGTGCTCAGCTTCATTTGGGCTACATATTATGTTCAACTCTTCAAGTAAACAGTGAAAAAATGATGGCCAATCTCGAAGCAGCAAAAGGCCATATATTTTCAGAAGGGATTATGCTTGCACTGGCACGAAAAATAGGCAAACAATCGGCTCACGATCTTGTATATAAGGTTGCTATGACTGCCCAGAAAGAGAACCGATCATTAAAGTCCTGTTTAGCAGATAATAAAAAAGTAATGGAACACCTATCAATTGAGGATATTGATTCTCTGTTTGATTATAAACTCCAGTTAGGACTTTGTCCTCAGTTTGTAGATCAGATAATAAAATTAACCCATACCTCGCGTGAAAGTGATCAGCAGTATTTTGAAAGATATTTATCTAAATGAGTAAAGACCTGTTTTCACTACCTCGGCTTGAATTGGCCAAATTACCGACACCACTCGAGCGAGTTGAGCGTTTGGGCCATGCTTTGGAAGATATCGATCTTTGGTTTAAACGAGATGATTTGACAGGATTTGGATTAGGTGGAAATAAAGTACGGTCTCTCGAATATCTTGCCGCAGATGCAATGAAAATAAATTCCAATATTCTAGTCACTGGTGGAAGTCCTGGTTCTAATCATGTCAGAACAACCATGGCTGTGGCAGCACACTTGGGTTTAAAAGGAGTTGCTGTATTATCCGGTACTATGCCTTCTGAGACACAGGGAAATTTGCTACTGAATAAATTGCTTCAAGCCAATCTTGTTTTTACAGGCGATCCTGAACGTATTTATCTTGATAGCTATATTGAGAATGAAGTTGAACGCTTGCGGACCTTAGGAGAAAAGCCATATATGATTAAACGAGGTGGTGTTTCATCTCTTGGGTGCGTTGGTTATGTTACAGCTGCAGTGGAAATCTGTTCTCAGTTAAAGGATTTGGACATTACTCCTGACTTGCTCTTATGCGCTACTGGATGCGGTGTTACGCAAGCTGGATTGCTAGTGGGATTTAAATTAATGGGATTAAACTGTCAATTGTATGGCATTACAGTCAGTCGTAGTCGTGATGAATGTATAGCACACATTAGGCAATTAGCCAAAGAAACAGAAGAAATTCTAGGATTAGATTCCAGAGTTACAAGCGATGATATTTTAGTATTTGATGAATATATTGGTGAGGGATACAGTGTGCCTACCCTTGAAGGTATTGAAGCTATTCGTCTTGTTGCTAAAACCGAAGGCATTTTTCTAGATCCAATTTATACGGGAAAAGCAATGGCCGGTTTAACTGATTTGGTGAAAAAAAGACATATTGGCCCTGATAAAACAGTCATTTTTCTGCATACAGGAGGATCCCCCAGTATTTTTTCCAATTCATCAGTAATATCAGATTCGAACAACACAACTGATTCAATATTTGAAAAAGATACCATTAGTAATGTAAATTTGGAATCATTACAAAATATTTCATGAGTGAGATCTAATGCCTATATATGAATACATATGTAATCCTTGCAATAAACGGGTAAATCTGTTTTTCCGTAGCTATGATGAAGCAGATAGAATTACCGCTGTTTGCCCTGACTGTGACAATAGTGATTTGAGGCGCCTGATTTCTGCTTCAAGCATATCAAGTGGGAAAAATAATAGCACACCACAACAAAAAATATCACCTAATAACCCTCATTTATTGGCGCAGACAATGCGTTCCTCGATGCGAAAGTCAGGAAAGGATTACGGTAATGAGTTTAATGAGGTTGTCCATCGCTTGGAAAAAGGAGAAAATCCCAATTCAATTGAAAAGTCCTTGCGTAAGCGTTCAGGCGAAGACAAGCACATATGTCCTGATGGGCACGTACATTAAACCATATTTACACTAATCTTTGCTACTATATTAAACCTATATTTGGATCATACTTTATGGTTGCTCAGTCTTTCACCGCATATTCCATAAGTAGACCATTATTGGAAAGTTTAGAAAAAAAGCCTTTTACGGGATATGTGGCCGGCATTTACAAGTATTCATGCAATATAATTGGTGATGATGGGAGAATGATTACCTTAGCACTCCCAGCTATAGGTAATGGTCCTTTCTCTATTCTTATTAACGTGCAAACCCCGTTTGCAGCGATCACTCCCAAAATGGATGTTCGCGCGGGCCATTATGGCTTAAAAGTAGATAATAGGCTATTTATTAACTTAGAAAGTGTTGATTGCTGGGTGCCTAGATTGCTTCAATTTCCCCGGTCATTTCACCTGAAAACTTCCAACGCTGAATTGTTGAATGATTATACACAATGGCTCGAACCATTAAATGCGATATCCACTGACAAAATCGTGAAAGATAAACTCATTGCCAGAGCAATGGAATTACAAGAAGCATTGAGTAATGGGAATTCTATTAAAAGACCTGTTATAAATTTAGCTGGATTAGGATTTGGACTTACTCCATCCGGGGATGATTATCTTATTGGAGTGATGGCCTCTCTCTGGCTTACTAGAAACACAACTGGACTAGTAGAGATTGCCCGGTTGGCTTGTAAAAAAACTACATCTCTTAGTGCGGCCTTTTTAAAGGCTGCATCTAAGGGTGAATTTTCTGAATATTGGCACCGACTTGCCTTGGCAATTCTTTCCCAAGAAACGATAACTGTTCAGGCTGCTATTTCTGAAATTGCACAAATAGGATCTTTTTCAGGACGGGATGCTCTGTCTGGTTTTACCACCCACTTTCTTGAATCAAGATTTGGGGTAGAAGTGAGCCAGAATTAAAATCAATGATAAACCAACTGAAGCAATTGTTCGTCAAGAACTATTTGGAGGTAACCATATTTTCGGGACCATTGATAAAACAGAATCAGGGTTAAACCTTGCTAGGTGGATATTGATAATAAAATAATGAAGGATACATTTGACAATCCAAAACATTACTAATATCCAATTCTAAAAAAGGATTATATGTCTAACCCTACAGCCATGATCGCAATAGGTGGAAATAGTCTTTCTCCCAAAGGAGAAGCAGGAACTATTCAACAGCAATTTGCGCACACTAGAGAAACTCTGGAAGGCATCGCTCATTTCATTGTGCAGGGATATAATCTTTGCATTAACCATGGCAATGGCCCGCAGGTGGGTAATGAACTACTACGCATGGATCTAACCCACGACAAGGTTTCTCCACTGCCTCTAAATGTTTGCGTAGCTGGAACCCAGGGAACCATTGGCTATATGGTTCAGCAATCACTACAGAATAAACTGCGGGATATGGATGTGGATCGGGAAGTTGTTACCCTGGTCACACAGGTAATCGTTGATAAAAATGACCCTGCCATCAAGGAACCGACAAAATTTGTAGGTCAGCGATATAATGAAAGTGAAATTAAGCCTCTGGCAGAAAAATTCGGTTGGGAAATCAAAGAGCAGGAATCGGGTTTTTGGCGCCGTGTGGTCCCCTCGCCAATGCCGGAATACATCATGCATGGAAAATCCATCAAATCACTAGTAGACAGAGGCACCATTCTGATTGCCACTGGCGGCGGAGGGATTCCAGTTTATAATGATATCTACCACTTAGAGGGTATGGATGCGGTTATTGACAAGGATTATACTGCTGCCAAACTTGGCCGCATTATTCGCGCGGAGGAACTATGGATTATTACGGACGTGGAATACGTTTATCGTAATTTTGGCAGTCCGGAACAGACGCCGATCAGGATGATGAACCGAATAGAAGCCAAAGAATTATATCAAAATGGTGAATTTCAAAAGGGCAGTATTGGTCCCAAGATTAAGGCAGCGATGCATTTTTTGAAATACCATGGTGAAAAAGTTGTCATTACCTCCATTCCCCGTATTAAAGATGCGCTGGAAGGGAATGCGGGTACAATAATAAGCAATGAAACATGAAAATACATGATCATAACTTCAACGAGATTGGAATTCACCGATGGCGCCGTATTGGCTTGGGTAGAACGTCCTAGTACAATTCAGACTGAAAATAAGATTACTTTGTACATTTCTCATTGGGAATGGTGGCAATTGTGACAGGATGGTTCGAGATTATTACAAAGAAAAAGGATGGGAAAACAACCAACAGATAAAAATATGGAGATTTTATGAGTAAACGATTATCAGGAAAAATAGCATTGGTAACTGGTGGAATCTCTGGAATTGGTGCCGCAATTGTGAGCCGGTTTCTGGATGAAGGTGCCATTGTTCATATCTTGGACAAAAATATTCCCGATTCATTTGATTCCAAAACTAATGAACGGTTAACTGCGTTTTCTGGTGATGTAACCAGTAATAAAGATGTTAAATCATTTATTTCTGATGTTATAGCAACATCCAATCAAATTGATATTGTAATAAATAATGCCGGTATCATCCGGGATAATGTCATCTGGAAGATGGACGATAAAGATTTTGATGCAGTGATAAGTGTAAATCTGAAAGGGCCGTGGCTTATATGCCGGGAAGTTTCCCCAATCCTTCGTGCACAAAATAGTGGAAGAATAGTAAATATTTCATCCCTTTCATGGCTAGGCAATGCCGGTCAGTCCAATTATTCTGCATCGAAGGGCGGTTTGGTCAGTATGACACGGGTTCTTGCATTGGAACTTGGGAAAAACAATATCACAGTCAATGCAGTGGCGCCGGGTCTAATCGATACCCCTATGACGCGAAGTCTGGATCCCGAGATTTATAAGATAATTGAGAAATCTATCCCGTCTAAAAAGGCTGGAAAACCAGAAGATATTGCGCACACAGTAGCATTTCTATCCTCCGATGAAGCCAGATTTATCAATGGGCAGGTTATCCATGTGGATGGGGGTAATAGCATTGGTGCAAATGTTCATTAGAGGAACATTCATGTCGTTTATTATTATGATCATGAATATTTATGGTTACTTACACTGGTTTTCATGAAACCGATCGTTTCTGAAAAAGACTTCCCCACGGCAATTAAGTTTGTTTATCTCAATGCAGCCAATGTGTCGCTAATGTATAGCGGTGCAGAGAAGATTATTACAGAATGGGTTGCAGATGTTTCCCAAAATGGCAGCAATAATTTTGATGATTATGCTGAAGAAAATGTCTTTAAAGATTTGCACCGGGCAGCCGCGGACTTGATTAATGCTACAGCGGATGATATTGCTGCTGGATCAAGCGCCACAGAACTGCTTTGTTCATTAGCTTGGGCCGTATATCCAGAAAAGGATCAAAATGTTGTCAGCACTGAAATTGTATTCCCCAGCACGGTGTATCCCTGGCAGCGCGTGGCCAGATCTACGGGGTGCGAGATCAGACTGGCTAAAGAAAAAAGTAATTTTATGCACACAGATGATATCATTGCTTTGATTGATCAGCAAACAGAGGTTGTCTGTATTTCCCACGTAGAATACGGTAATGGCCAAACCTTTGATCTACAGCTGTTAGCAGAGGCGGCTCATGATCATGATGCCCTATTGGTAGTGGATGCTACCCAGTCTGCGGGATCCATACCTATTGACATTCAGGTATGTCCAGTGGATGTGTTAATCAGCGGAGCCTATAAATGGTTGTGTGGGCCTTTTGGTGCAGCATTTATGTATGTCGCGCCCCATCTTTCAGAAAAACTGGAACCCGGACTGGTTGGATTTCGCAGTCATAAGAATATGTGGGAATTGGATGCCCGCCGGATCGACTATCCGCAAGCGGCCCAAAAGTTTGAATTCAGTACCATGGCCTTCGGCTGTGCTATAGGACTAACCAGAGCAATCGATTTCATTAATGAGGTTGGGGTTGAGAAAATTTTTCAGTACAATAGGCAGTTAGCGAATGTATTGATTCAAGGCCTGCGTTCTCGTGATGCTGTGATTACATCACCTTTGGATGATGAGAACCGGTCATCCATCGTAACAGCCTATTTTGAAAACATTGATTCAAAGGAAATTATTAAAGGCCTTAAGTCTGCCCAAGTTTTTGTTTCAAGACGAGCCGGTGCAATTCGATTTTCGCCACATCTTTATAATACAGTTGAAGATATTGACAACACCCTTGCTGAAATTGATAATATTATTGTTAATATATAATATCATAAATCAAAGAAATAGGGCTTTATAAAGGGTCCCAAATAGTAACTAAGTTTTTTGTTTGTAAACATTTAGCCTCAGTGATTTGTAAAAATTCTTTTACATTGAGTCCCTTATGAAAATAAATAAAATTCTTTTTTCAGCTAGACTGCTAATATTTTTACCAATAATTGCTACAAGTCAGGTTGCGATAGAAGAAGCATTTCCTAATTTATATTTCACTGAACCAGTTGATCTTCAGCATGCACCGGATGGAACCGATCGGATTTTTGTTTTGGAACAGAGAGGTACAATATATGTTTTTCAGAATGATCATTCTGAAACAGAAAAAACCATGTATCTTGATATACGTGATAAGGTGGTACACGAAGGTGAAAGAGGGCTCTTAGGCCTAGCATTTCATCCAGAATATGAAAATAACGGCTATTTTTTTGTTAACTATACCGCGCCGAATCCTTTAAGAACCGTGGTTTCCCGTTTTGAGGTTACACCAGATAATCCAGATGTTGGTGATGAATTATCAGAGCATATAATTATCCAAATTGACCAACCATTTAGTAATCATAACGGTGGTCAAATCGTATTTGGTCCTGAAGGTTACTTATATATTGGAATGGGTGATGGTGGTTGGTTTGGGGACCCCTACAATAATGGACAGGACCTGACAACATTACACGGTACTATACTTAGAATTGATGTTGATACTGTTTCAGCAGCCTTGAATTATGGCATTCCTGTTGATAATCCCTTTGTTGCTGATACTTTAGATTTTAGGGATGAGATTTATGCATATGGATTTAGAAATCCATGGCGATTTAGTTTTGATCCCTATACTAATTCTTGTTGGATAGCAGATGTAGGTCAGGATCTCTATGAAGAAATAGATATCCTTGAATCTGGTGGTAACTACGGCTGGAAAATCATGGAGGGAAATCACTGCTATAGCCCAGCCGCTGGGTGTGATACCAGTGGATTGATTTTACCTATCTATACCTATGACCATAGTATAGGTGAGTCTATAACTGGTGGCTTTGTGTATCGTGGCACTTTGGTCCCGGATATTTATGGAAAATATATTTTTGCTGACTTTGAATATGGTGATGTTTGGTCTTTAGCTTATGATGAAGATAATTCCCTTGAACTATCTACCCTTGGTGACTTAGGGCCATATTCAATCACTTCCTTTGGTATTGATCAGCATAATGAACTGTATATCTGTTCATTCGATGGGAAGATATACAAATTTTCTCAGTCACTTTCAACCGTCAAAATTGATGGAATAATACCAAATAAAATTTTCTTGCACCAAAACTATCCCAATCCATTCAACCCTGTTACAACGCTGCGTTATGATTTACCAGAAAACATGCCGATCAAAATTGTCGTCTATGATATATTTGGTAGAAGGGTAAAAACCCTAATAAACCAAACTCAAAACGCTGGTCACAGATCAGTCATTTGGGACACTACCAACGACTTTGGGAAGCCAGTAAGTGCTGGTATATATCTGTACCAGATACAGACTGATGAATACATGCGGACGAGGAAGATGGTATTAATAAAATAACTTCAAACCCTGTCCAGGGGATTTTTTGTTTATAGATACTTAAGAGTGATGATAAGTTAAATTTCAATGCTCGGATCTTATTAAATGTATTAATAAGATCAATTGTATTGGCAGGTTATTGATAAAGTATTAGGAGAATAACATGAATGTAATCACCATCATCATTGTTGGATTTATTTCTATCCTTGAGGCAGACTTTGGCCCAAATATTAATATTTCTGAAGGATTAGGTACGTTAAATAAAAGGCCTGACATTACCGTTGATATCAATGATATAATTCATGTTGTATGGATCAATGCAGATAACAATCCAAATATATATTATGCACGGTCTGAAGACCATGGTAGTTCATTTTCTGTGCCTATCCAGGTTAATACAGTTGATGGACATGCTATTGAAATATCGTATAGTGGTCCAAAGATTGAATCTGTAGGCAATACAATCCATATTATTTGGGCAGAC
This sequence comes from Fidelibacterota bacterium, assembly GCA_045569095.1. GTDB lineage: Bacteria > Fidelibacterota > Marinisomatia > Marinisomatales > TCS55. The sequence continues at coordinate 14,545 of JBJKZU010000062.1, read as the reverse complement.
CAGAGAAATGGTTATGATGCAACAAACATTTATTACTCACGTTCCTTGGATGCTGGCGAAACTTGGACAGAAGAAATACCAATCGGAGAGGATAGTAAATTCAATCTTTATCCGGAAATTACTAGCAGTGACAATGGTGATATTCATGTGATTTATTATTCCTATGGACAGCGTTTTTTAAACTTTGAAAATATCTTTTATCTTACATCAGCAGATACAGGCCAATCTTTTAGCGCAGATGAAATTGTAAATAATTATTCAGGATCCATTCCTTGTGATTGCTGTCCACCTGACATTTTGATCCTCAATGATGGGCGTAAGATGGCTGGATTTCGTAATGATGATGAAGATATAAGAGATACTTATGCAATGTTTTCAGATCCTGATACAACAGTGTGGGAAAACCTGACACGCATATCATTTGATGAATTTGAAATTAATTATTGTCCCAGTTCTGGCCCTGGTATGTCCAGTCTTGGTGATAGAGTAGGTATTGCATACATGGCAGCTGTAAATAATTACCCAAAGGTCTTTTTAAAAATATCTCTAGATGATGGATTATCATTTAGTGACAGCATTTTTGTTGACCCTAGCGCTGCTTCTGATATTCGCCAGGACCATCCACAAACTGCCATTACAGCAGGAAATTGGTTACATGTTGTATGGGAAGACCAAAGAGGTGGATATGATATTTATTACGGTGGTATGAATACCACTAGTAATGAACTGACAAATATCCAGGTCTTGAACGATGATGGTAACGATGCGAGCCAAAAACAACCGCGCATAGATGATGATGGTGATTTTGTATATGTTATCTGGGCAGACTATAGATCAGACGGACATATTTATTTTACTACTAATTATGATCCCGCATCTGGTGTGTCCAATGATCAAATTCCTTCAAATTTTATTGTTAAGAGAATGTATCCAAACCCGTTTAACAGCAATCTAGCCATTGAATTTTCATTGCAGAGAAAAAATGCAATTACATTAACGGCTTTGGATATTCTTGGCAGAGTGGTGGATTTACGTGAATTGGGCATGTATTCACCAGGAACACACTATATCAGTTGGAACGGAAAAGATCATGCAGCTGGTGTATATTTCATGCAGGTAACAGCTGGTCAGAAAACCCATGTTCAAAAAGTATTATATTTGAAATGAGCAATATTTTTTCGATTGTATTGCTCTCTACTATAATAGCTTTAATAACTGTTTCTTGTAACGTTGATGTATCAGAAATAGAGGAAGAAAACTATCCTTTAGTTGCTGGTGATTCAGCAGCAATCATTATGAATAATGATACAATATGGATACCACCCAGAGCATACTGTTATAATGACACTGGATCCTGGAGTCTAGTAGATCTCAATGGCAAAATTAATGGAGGGGATTATCATGTTGTATTGCTTACCTGGTTTGCTGGTTGGTGAACTACCTGTCAGGCGGAGGCTCCGTTGATTGAATCAATATACAATGAATATTACGCAGCGGGGTTGCGTGTAGTTTCACTAGGGATGGAATGGGGCCCATATAATTGTATCGCTTGGGGCGAATCATTTAATCTTACCTACCCTATACTTGATGATACCGATAATTTACTTTACAATAAACTTACATATAATTCTGTCCCACATAATTTGATAATAGATCATAATATGAATATAAAATACTCTACAACTGGCTTTAACGAATCAGCAATACGGGATATTATTGTAGCTGAATTAGATTCGTTGCCTAAATAAAATATTGTAATTCTATTACGATAAAGCAATTACTTAAACTATTAATCTTCACTGGCTTAGTGTTTGTGTAGGACATTACATTTGATTTAAATGGTGGTAAAAAATAACGTACTAAGTTTTGAGAGGGTAATAATATGAATAAAAGAAAAACTGGTTTGACTTTAATCCTACTATTCACCATGGCGCTGGGGTTATTATATCCACAAAATCAGGGGAACAAACAGAAAACTAAAGATTTGCAAATTGAAGGTGAAGTGGTTGACCTTACCTGTTACATCTCACGCGGATTAAGTGGTGCAGGGCATAAGTCTTGTGCCACACGCTGCCTCACTAGGGGCGCGCCTGCTGGCATTGTAGATCAGGATGGGAACATATTTGTGATTATTGCACCCAGCCCAGGTTACGCTTCCTACGCTGCCGAGACCATTCGATTGAGCGGTAGTGTGGAAGACGGAAGAATCAGCCCGAATAAAATGGAAGCAATGACCGGAAAACACTGGTCAGAAGTGACTTTACAGGGGGGATCTCCCAAGCCTGAATAACAATTTGTTGGTTTAATTGCCAATTATGAATTAAGTAACTTTTCCCATAGTTTTCATTGGTGAATAATTATGGTAGACAGTTATGCTAATACCTAGTTAATAAAGACTGATTTCAAGGAAAATAACAGTGGATGAAATTCTTAAAAATGTTTATACCTGGTCTAAGTATTCGGATGAAAAGAAACTTAATTTTAATGGACATTTTATTGTTTCGCAGCACCCTTTGTTTGGAAATGTAGTTATTGATCCACCGCAGGCCAGTGATTCAGATTTGGAGCAAATGGAATCTTTGGGGTTTGTCCAACATATTATTATTACAAACCGGGATCATACCCGCAGGAGTGAAGAATTTCAACAGAAATTCGATGCCGAGATCCACATGAATACTAATGACATTATAAGTAATGATATTGTCAGCGACCGTAATTTTAATCATGGTGATATGATCGCTGGGTTTTTACAAGCTGTGGTTATTCCTGATAATAAATCGCCTGGTGAAACAGCCCTTTTTTGGGCAGAACGGGAAATTCTATTTCTTGGTGATGCCCTAATCGGTAAACCGCCTGGTTCAGTTACACTTTTGCCTGAAGAAAAATATGATGATATACTAAAGGCTAAAGCAGGAATAAGAATTTTACAGGATTTAGATTTCAAGCACCTGCTATTAGGAGATGGTGATTCAATACTCCACAAAGGGAAAGAAGTAGTTTCGCAATATTTTAATTAAAAAAATAAAATTGTTGAAAGGGAAAAACTCGCATTTTAAACATAAGACAATATTTTGATCGGGAAACATCTACGTATACCTATTTACTTTTTGATGCAGTAAAAAACCGAGCTGTTATAATTGACCCTGTTCTAGAACAGATGGATAGAGATTTGGGTACCATAGAAAAACTGGACTTTAACCTTTTGGGTATATTAGAGACCCACGTTCACGCCGATCATATAACAGCAGCCTACAAAATACGCAAGAAGACAGGTGCTCGTATATATTATGGGTCTGAGTCTGGTGTTGATGGTGCTGATGTTTTATTAAAAGATGGAGATGTTATTCAAGTTGGACAATTTGATATTAAAACTATTCATACTCCTGGACATACGTCAGGTTGTGTATGTTATTATACATGTGGAATGTTATTTACCGGGGATACTTTATTTATAGGTGGGACTGGCAGAACTGATTTTCAAGGGGGATCTGCTGATCTAATGTATGATAATATAGTAAAGAAATTGTTCTGCTATCCGGATAATACAATTGTATATCCGGCCCATGATTATTCCGGGAAGGCACTATCTACAATTGCTGAGGAAAAGAAGTGGAATCCAAATGTTGGAGGAAAAATGACTAAAAGTGAATTTACTGAAAATGAAAGCAATAAAAACAGGCCCTATCCTAAAAAAATTGATATCGCAGTACCTGCCAACATGAAATGTGGACGAACTTCTAAATCCTAGGTAAATATTTAAATGAATTAGTTATTAAATTGTAAATAAGTAGGAGGTTCAATTTATTATGAGTAATGAAATGCAAAGATATAAGTGTATTGATGTAAGTGAGGCAAAAGAATTAATAATAAATAATAAGGTTACTATTGCCGATATCAGGGATACTGGTTCTTATCAAGAAGGAAATATACCGGACTCGATCAATCTGACCGATCAGAATATTGAAGAATTTATGGAGATTGCTGATCGCAGCGAACATTTACTAGTTTATTGTTATCATGGTAATAACAGTATGGGTGCCGCAGAATATTTTTCCAATAATGGATTTACGTCAGTATTCAGCCTTGATGGCGGGTATGCTGAATATGTTCAGCAAGATTCAAAATAGAAAATATATAGTTTATAATGTAATTAAGAACCTTAATCCAAACCTTTGTGATAAAGACCATAGAGCAGCAAGTGGAAATACAGTATACAAAACGATGATGAAAATAAAATGAATATTTCTCATCTAAACGCATAGGATTTGATTTACTATGAAAAATCAGTCAATGCGGCTTGCACACACGATGATTCGCGTCAGAGATCTTGAAACATCCCTTAAATTCTACTGTGGTTTTTTAGGGTTACAAGAAATTCGTCGCAAAGATCTTGGTGATGAAGCTACTTTAGTATTTTTGACTGATGATAGTCAGAATTATCATATTGAACTCACATATAATAAAGATGGGCGTGATTATACAATTGGTGACCAGTTTGGACACCTCGCATTTCATGTTGATGATTTAGATAGGGTAATTTCTGATGTTAAAGACCGTGGTTGGTGGTTTCGGAAATCAAAACCAACATCATCATCTCAATACATATTTATACATGATCCGGATGGTTATGACGTAGAAATACTTCAAGTTCCATCCGCTTAAAATTATTTGCCTTAAAATATTTAGTGCCCCCCTTCACCAGGATGGTTTTTTGTTTGTAGACATTTGTTATTGGTAAGGTGTAAAATTACTTTACACAGGTAGGCACTTTGTAGATAGTGACTTTTAATGAGAGTATTGTATTAAAATGATTATGAAAAGAAGATTAATAAAAGTCATTTTAGCGAATCTTCTATTTACAACAGTTATTTATTCTCAGATTGAGTTGATGGATAAATGTGGATATATTTACGGCCATCAGCTTGATCATTCTTTGGCAAGGGTAGCCAACTGGGGTTATGGCTATGATAGTTTACTTGTTGATCTGAATCGCTGGGCGGAAAGTCAATTCGTATCAATTGATTCATTGGGTGCTTCTATTCAGAACCGTGCCATTTGGGAATTAACTATAGCAGACAATCCACAATCCAGTTCAAATCACCGTATTTATATACATGCTCGGACCCATCCTGGAGAAGAAGAGTCCTTTTGGGTGACCAATGAAATAATCAATTTTCTGATCTCAGACACACCACTAGCAGCTTTTATCCGGAATAATTGCATATTTCATATTATTCCCATGTACAATCCTGATGGTGTGGAACTGGGCTATCCTCGTGAGAATGCAAATGGAGTGGATATTGAAAGCGGTTGGGATGATGTACCCCTAGAACCGGAAGTTGCCGTATTAAAAAACCGGTTTATTGAACTTACAACACTCGTAAATAATCCAATTGAGGTGGCCTTGAATATGCATTCTGCATATTCCTGTAAACGCTTTTTTGTCTACCACGATGAAGTTGGTACTTCTACATATTATACTATTCTAGAACAACAGTTTATCAATGGTATTCAATCTTATTTTGTAAATGGTTTTGAGAATTGGGATTATTTTGTAAGCTGGACTTCGGGTACCCCTGATCAATATCCTGAAAGTTGGTGGTGGATGAATCATGGTGAAAATGTAATGGCCTTAACCTATGAGGATATGAATTGTGCGGCAGCAGGAAACTATGATTCCACAGCCTATGCAATGGTTCTTGGAGTTTGTAATTATATAGGCTTGGATCTGAGTCAAATTGAAAATGAAGCAGGTATGCCAGGTAGGTACTCCCTACTACAAAACTATCCCAATCCTTTCAATCCCACTACCACGCTGCGATATAATCTTCCGGAGAATAGCCATGTGACTATTACCATTTATGATATGCTGGGTAGAAAAGTAAAAACATTAATCAATGAAACCCAATATTCGGGTTATCGATCAATTATTTGGGATGCTATCGGTAACAACGGCGAACGAGCGAGTGCTGGTATTTACCTATACCAGATCCAGGCTGGGGAATACATGCAGACTAAGAAGATGGTACTTTTAAAATAAATTTTCTCTTTCGATTATATCAAGCCTTCCAGATAGCGGGTTTTTTTATAAAACTATTTTATAATGGATTACCTTCTTTATCCAAAAGAACCGGGTTACCGAACCCAAGCGATTTCATCCCGTCTAACTGAGTAGCAGCGTCACCCACTACAAGGTATATCATTTCATCAGGGCGAATATATTTATTTACTAGGGCATTATGACTATCTATTGTCATGCTACGAACTATTTCTTCTTGATTCTTAATATAGTCAAATGGTAGATCATAGGTGGCAATATTAGAAATCATCCTTCGAAGGGCACCTAGAGTTTCAAATTGACGAGCATTTGATCTTAAGGTCACATTTTTTGTGAATTCAAGATCCTCTTCATTAATTGGATTTTTATAAGCTGTCATCAAATTTTTGAATATATTCACTGATTCTTCTGTGGTATTGGACCTAACACCCGATGATGCTGTGAATGTTCCTGGTAATCTAGATCCGCTAAATCGTGTACGAGCACCATAAGTAAATCCTTTTTCTTCGCGCAAGATCAAATTTACATCACCACTAAAATTGCCACCGAGTTTCATATTCATAATTGTCGTAGCATAAAAGTCTGGATGCGTACGAGGCAAGCCCAGATATCCGATTCGAATCTCAGACTGTTTCGCATTAGGGACATCTACGAAATAGACTTTGGCAGATTGGTTAGGATCAGGGATATCATATTCAGGTATCTCTACATCTTTAACTTGCCAACGTTCTATTAATCCTTTAAATGCATCTACCGCTTCTTTTTGACTAATGTTGCCTACAATGCTGATGGTTCCTAGGTGAGAAGAAAAATTAATATCAACGTATTCTTTTAGATCATCTAACTCAATAGTTTCCACGGACTTTACCGTTCCCAAAGTTGAATTAGCGAGAATATGTTCTCCATAATTAAGCTTATTATATACATTAGATGCGATTGAAGAAGGGACCGCTGACCGCCGTTTGATAGTTTCAGTTGTTTCCCGTTTAATCCTTTCAAATTCAGTGGCATCCCATCGAGGCTCAAATAAAATTTCCTCTACTAAAGCAAGGGTTGAAGAAAAATTTCGTTTTAAGGTATTCACTTCTATATTGATAGATTGCTTTCCAGTATACATATTGATTGAAGAGCCCAAAGCATCAATAGCTTCTTCTAGCTCAACTGGTGTCTTATTAGCGGTTCCTTCCATCATCAGGTCTGATATCAAATTAGCAACACCTATTTTGTTTGGGTCATCCATTAGCATACCACCATCGATTGAAATCCCAAAGCTTATTAGAGGTAATTCATCATGCTTTGCACCATATATGGACACGCCATTGTCATATTTATTTTTCCAGATTTTGGGAAGATTTAATCCAGGTTGGGGACCATTTACTGGTTCCGTTGAACGGTCAAATGAAGAACTAATCTGATCCACGTCCATACCACCTTTGCCAACAGTTTTTTCTTCATTTGCAATAATCTTTTCTTCTTTAATCGGAAATAGAACTGAACCTTCAGCAACAAGATCAACCATTCCACTGGGAACAAAACTGGTCAAGACATAATTTTTATCTTTTATGTATTTTTCATAGACCTGTTTTATATCATTCATATTTACATCCAGTACTTTCTGAAACTCTGTAGTAATTGCATCTGGTGACCCATAATATTCATTATAACTAGCCAGTTGAAATGCTTTACCAAGTACAGATGAAATGCTATTATAAAATCCTGTTTCATATTTTGCTTTTAATCGTTCAACATCTTCTTCTGAAAATCCTTCAACTTCAAAACGTTCAAAAGCTTCATGAATGCCATTTTCTATATCAGTTAAATTTGTTGTGGGGAAACCAGTGACAACAATTTGGAAAGTTCCAGCAATTTCCTGAGTCCCACTATAAGCATACAGGCTTGGGGCCAATTTTTTTTCCTCTACAATTACCTTATATAATGGTGCTTTTTTCCCATCACCCATTAATTGACCTAACAATTCTAGAGCAGCTGCGTCAATATGACGTTGATCTACTGTAGGGAATGTCATTGTTAAGCGGGGAGAAGTAGCAAAATTATCCTCATGATAGACTTTTTTTGTTGTTGCAAGCTTAACATGTTGTGTCTCCGGATTATTATTTTCTGGACCAGCCTTAATCTCTCCAAAGTACTTTTCTACTAATTGTTTTACCTCATGGTTTATAAAATCTCCTGCAATCACCATGGTAGCATTATTAGGCCCATACCACTGTTCATAGAAATTTCGAACATCTTTAAGAGTAGCGTTTTGCAGGTCTTCCAATTCACCAATAGTTGTCCAGTTATAAGGGTGATCTTCAGGGTACATATTTTTTATCATAACATAATTGGCATGACCATATGGACGGTTATCGACTCTTTGTCGTTTTTCATTTTGCACTACTTCTTGTTGATTCATAAAAGCGGCTTCCGTCACAGTGGGAAGAAGCCATCCCATTCTATCTGATTCTAACCAAAGAACAGTTTCTAATGCATTGTTAGGAACGATTTCATAATAAACTGTTCCATCTTTATTGGTTCCTCCATTTAAGGTTCCACCTACGTTTTGAATTGTTTTAAAGAATTGATCTTGCCCAACATGTTGTGATTCCTGAAATAGCATATGTTCAAACAAGTGCGCAAATCCGGTCCTTCCAGGTGTTTCACGGTTTGATCCAACGTGATATTGAATTGCCACACCTACAATTGGGTCTGATTTATCCTCGTGAAGGATGACAGTTAATCCGTTGTCTAACTGATATTTTTCAAAATCGATAGTAAATGGGATTTCTTGTTTTTCATTACAACCCACCATTACGATGGTTGTTAGCAATGCAAAAATGATTGACTTTCTAAACATTAAATATCTCCTATTCATTTGTTTGGATTATAAGTGACTTACAAACTAGAAGTCTTATATCCCCCTATAAAAAAAGTTACAGTATTTGGTTTTCTGTTCAAATAAAAACTAATATTCAATAACAATAAGATTTATAATTCATAATTGATGAAGTCTTAATAACATTTATTGAAATATATTTGTACCTGAAGATTATTATGATAGTTCGTAATGTTTGAAACCATTATCCTGATCCTGGCCGCTTTTGCAACGTCGATCCTCTCTGCAGTGATAGGTATGGGTGGCGGTATAACTTTGTTGGGGATCATGGCCATTCTGATTCCGGAAGGGTATATGGTGGTAGCGTTACATGGTGTAATTCAGCTGGTTAGTAATGTTACCCGCACTGCAGTATACCGAGAGCATGTTTACCGACCGATTATCAGACAGTATTTCATGGGAATCATACCGGGGCTGGGTTGTGCAGCGCTCATAGTTTTTGGGTTAATCCAGTATTTTCACATTACTTCCGCTAGTGAGTTCAAGTTCGATTTCCTGAAACCTCTGATCGGGATCTACATCCTCTGGTTTCTGTACCTGAGGAAAAAAACAAAACTTACATCAGACAGTCTCTTTTTTTGGATGGGAGGACTCAGTGGATTGGTTACGGTATTTATTGGAGCTGCCGGCCCACTAATTGCCCCATTCTTTATTGATCGAGATCTGACTAAGGAAAATATAATAGCCACCAAAGCAGCCTGCCAAATAATGGGTCACCTGGGGAAAATGCCAATTTTTATTATATTCTTTGGGGTGGACTATTTGCAGCAGTGGCCGGTACTCTTACCCCTGGTTATTTCCGTATATTTTGGAACTAGGATCGGAAAAAAATTCCTTGGCAGTTTATCGGCGGATCTATTCAAAAAACTATTCAAAATTGCCCTAACCTTAATTGCTATACGCCTGGTAATTGTGGAATTAATCATATTATTTTGACCAACAATCACTGCTATACAACAATATATTTTTGTCAGTTGTTATATTGTAACTTTTCGTATTACTTGAGATGAAGAAAATTTATATCATATCTTTGTTCTGCGGGTTATTATGGGCAAATGGTCAGGAAGAACTGATCATGGATATCGAAAAAAGCCTGATGGCCATCTGTTGCTGGAGTGGCACGGTATATGATCATGGAAACGCAGACATGGAAGCTGAAATTTCGACTTTTGTAAAAGCCGGTAAAACGAAAGCGGATATTCTAGATCATTTTGTGAATAAACATGGCGAACGTGTATTGGCCATACCCGTTGCGGCTGGATTTAATCTGTTTGTTTGGCTGGCTCCGATACTGATTGGCCTAATCAGTATCTTTATCTGGTTTCAGTATTTAAAATCACCTATAGAGCAAGAAGAACGGCTAAAACCTGATTACTCTGATATTCCGCACAGCGATCAGATTGAGCGGGAATTGCAAGAGCTTGAAAAATAATTGAAAGAGTAATTTGAGGCGGGGATTGAATTTCAAAACAGATTCTAGCTACATTATCCGTTGATGAAATATCTGCGTTATTTAAGTTTGCCGGTCCTGGTTGTGATCGGCATTTATTTCACGGCCAAAGGTCAGTACTGGGCCTGGCTTTATCTTCTCTTACTTGATTCCATTATAATTGGTGGTGACGCATTTCTAGGTGATGATAAATCAACACCCAAATACCAATATCCATCCATATTAACAGCACTCTTATTTATCAATTTACCTCTGGTTTTTCTCTTGGTATGTATTTCCACCTACATGGCCGGAGATGTATCCAGCCCAATCTTTGAACAAACTGTACTGGCACTTACCGGTCTTGACATTGCTCTTACAAGAAACGGTACAGAATTATGGCATTTGGCCGGGTACGTATTTGCAGGTGGGTTATTGGTCGGTTCAGCAGCCACAGTCCCAGGACATGAACTGGTACACCACAAGAAAAAACCGTTGGACTGGCTTATGGGAAACTGGATGATGGCCTTGAGCTGGGATAGTGGTTTTTCCATTGAACATGTTCAGGGACATCATAAGAATGTTGGTTTATCATCTGACCCTGCTACGGCGAAGCGAGGAGAGGGCTTATACAGGTTTTTTGTCCGTAGTTCAATCCAAGAGCACCGGGATGCCTGGAAAATCGAACGAAAACGCTTAACAAAACGTGGACACTATTTGATAAGCTACCATAATAGCCTGATTTTGGGCTATGCCCGCAGTACCCTTATCACAGCAATTTTATTTCTAATCTCTGGATGGAATGGAGTATTTATGTTCCTGGGTATAGCTGTTATCGCCAAATTATTCTTGGAAGCAGTGAATTATATGGAACACTACGGTCTTGTACGGGTACCAGGTACCCCGGTGGCTCTGCATCATTCCTGGAATACCAATAAACTGGTCAGTAGTTTGCTGCTTTATAATCTCACTCGCCATTCACATCACCATGAACAGGGCAGTTTCGAATTCTGGAAATTACGACCTAAAACCAATGCTCCGGAAATGCCCTACGGCTATTTATCTACACTTTACTTGTTGGTGTTCTTTCCTTGGCTATACCGCCGGATAATGGAACCAAAATTAGAGCACTGGTTGGATCATTATGCTACGGAAGATGAACGCAAACTGGCTCTAGCCAGTAATTAATTACATAAATTTTTAAAATTGGGAGGGACAATGAGTAAAAGAGGAATGTGGTACCTACTTATACTATTTATTCCAGGTTTAATAATCGGGAAAAACCCCATTGATAAGGCCATTTCAAAAAACCTCAATACTATAATTGATTTGCGACACCAGATTCACCAGTACCCGGAACTTGGCAACAGGGAATACAAGACAGCAAAACTGGTGGCTAAACACCTGCGCAGTTTGGGTATTAAAGTGGAAACAGATATTGCCCATACCGGGGTTGTTGGGGTGTTAAAGGGAAACAAACCAGGTCCTGTTGTGGCGGTCCGGGCAGATATGGATGCATTGCCAGTAACAGAAGAAACAGACTTACCTTTCAAATCAACCGTGAAAACTACTTACCTGGATAAGGAAGTAGGCGTGATGCATGCCTGTGGGCATGATATTCATACATCCGTTCAATTAGGGGTTGCATCAGTACTGGCCAGTATGAAACGTTCGCTCCCTGGAACGGTAAAATTCATATTCCAGCCAGCAGAAGAAGGCCCACCTCCAGGAGAGGAAGGCGGGGCAGAGCTTATGCTTAAAGAAGGTGTATTTGATAATCCGAAACCAAGTGCTGTTTTCGGTCTACATACCCATGCTGCTCTTGAAGTTGGAGAACTGGGCTTAACTATAGGACCAGCCATGGCAGCGGTAGATCAATTTATCATTACCATTAAGGGTAAACAGTCTCATGGGGCCTATCCACACAAGTCTGTGGATCCAATCATTATGGCAACAGAAGTTGTCACTGCTTTTCAAACAATCCGTTCGCGGTCACTTTCACCATTGGAACCGAGTGTGGTTACTGTTGGAATTATTCGGGGTGGTGAACGATTCAATATTATCCCCGAAGAAGTACATCTGGAAGGAACGGTACGGACCTATGATCCAGAAGTGCAGGATATGGTTGAAAAAAGGATGAACGAAATCCTGAAAGGAATTACACTGGCTTATGGTGGTTCATTTGAATTGAATTATGACCGTGGTACGCCAGCTACTATAAATGACCCAGAATTGTGTAAGCAAATGATACCCACACTGGAAAGGGTTGTTGGCAAGGATAATTTGAAAATGATGGACCCGGTAATGGGCGGTGAGGATTTTGCCTTATTCGCCAATGAGGTACCTGGGATTTACTATCGTTTGGGTGTTGTAAAACCAGGCACAACATCTGGCTGGATTCATACGCCAACTTTCCGTGCAGATGATTCCAGCCTGGAAGTAGGAATACGTGCTATGTCAAACCTGGTGTTGGATTACCTAACATCAAGTAAAGATTAATTCATCTATCTCATTATTGAGCCGGATCATTTGACATTTATAATTCCCATTGTATATTTAAGAATAATGAATCAAAAAATAGTTGATTCTACACCACTGACTATACCCACTGATTAATAAATATTATTTTCGGGAGAAAATGCCATGAAACATTACATTAGAACACTATCACTCTTTTTATTTATCTCATTTGCCTTTACACAAACACAACTAGGCAGCGACATCGATGGTGAAGCTGCGGGTGATTATTTCGGCACTTCAGTCTCTATGAACTCTGCTGGGGACCGGATAGCCATTGGGGCAGATTATAATGATGGTACAGCCAGTGATGCGGGACATGTGCGGGTTTATGAGTACAGTAACAGCAGCTGGACCCAGGTTGGCAGTGATATAGATGGTGAAGCTGCGAGTGACCTTTCCGGCGGTTCAGTATCTATGAACTCAGCTGGTGACCGGGTAGCCATTGGGGCAATTAGTAATGGTGGCACAGCCAGTGATGCGGGACATGTGCGGGTCTATGAGTATAGTAACAGCAGCTGGAGTCAGCTGGGCAGTGATATTGATGGTGAAGCTGCAAGTGACGGTTCCGGCAAGTCAGTGTCTATTAACTCTGCTGGGGACCGGGTGGCAATTGGGGGGCTTTGGAATGATGGCACAGGTACTCAGGCAGGTCATGTCCGGGTTTATGAGTACAGTAACAGCAGCTGGATCCAGCTGGGCAGTGATATTGATGGTGAAGCTGCGCAGGACCATTCCGGCGGTTCAGTATCTATGAACTCTGCTGGGGACCGGGTAGCCATTGGGGCAGTTGGAAATGATGGTACAGGCGGTATGGCGGGTCATGTCCGGGTTTATGAGTACAGTAACAGCAGCTGGACCCAGATTGGCAGCGATATTGATGGTGAAGCTATGATTGACTATTCCGGCGGTTCAGTATCTATGAACTCTGCTGGGGACCGGGTAGCCATTGGGGCAACTGGTAATGATGGTTTAGGCAGTGATGCAGGTCATGTCCGGGTTTATGAGTACAGTAACAGCAGCTGGAACCAGATTGGGTCTGACATAGATGGAGAAGCTGCTGGTGACTATTCCGGCATTTCAGTTTCTATGAACTTAGCTGGTGACCGGGTAGCCATTGGTGCAACTGGTAATGATGGCACAGCCAATAATGCAGGTCACGTACGAGTCTATGAGTACAGTAACAGCAGCTGGACCCAGCTGAACAGTGACATAGATGGAGAAGCCGCTAGTAACTATTCCGGCTGGTCAGTTTCTATGAACTTAGCTGGTGACCGGGTAGCTATTGGGGCATATGGAAATGATGGCACAGGCAATGACGCGGGTCATGTAAGGGTTTATAGTGTTTCAACATTCGGCTGCACCGATCCTTACGCAGATAACTATGACCCGACCGCCACAATAGATGATGGCAGCTGCTCTGGCTATCCAGATAATGGCGAATATTCTTTGAGTTTTGATGGTGTGGATGACTATGTTGTTGTAAGTGATGACCAAAGCCTCAACCCCACATCTGCTATCAGTATTTCTTACTGGGTTAAAATACCAACAAATAGTTCTGTTGCTCGATTTGTGGTTAACAAAGGTGTCCATAATTCAAATACAGCAGCAGATGATTCATATATGATGCGTATTCATAGTACTGGGG
>JBJKZU010000061.1:0-24913 GCA_045569095.1 Fidelibacterota bacterium | reverse complement strand
ATGGTTATCGTCCGCAGTTTTATTTTCGTACGACGGATGTAACCGGTGTGGTAACATTACCTGAGGGTACGGAGATGGTTATGCCAGGAGATAATGTGGAGATGGATGTGGAATTGATTACCAGTATAGCGATGGATAAGGAATTGCGTTTTGCGATTCGAGAAGGTGGTCGGACAGTTGGAGCTGGTGTGGTTACTGAAATTAATGAATAAGGATAAAATTTGGCTAGTCAGGTAATAAGAATTAGTTTAAAAGCGTACGACCATTCTCTGTTGGATAAATCCACTGAGAAGATTGTTAGAACTGCGAAGTCAACTGGAGCTGTAATATCTGGCCCAATACCGTTACCTACGCGGAGAACTGTATATACAGTCTTGCGATCCCCGTTCGTAAATAAAAAATCGCGAGAACAATTTCAGACAAAAATTCACAAGCGTATAGTGGATATTCTTAACTCGACTCCAAAAACAGTTGAATCTTTAATGAAATTAGATTTACCTGCGGGTGTAGATATTGAGATTAAGGTGTAATAATGCGCGGATTAATAGCTAAAAAATTAGGAATGACGCAGGTGTTTGACGATGGTGGAATGGTGGTGCCTGTCACAATTATTGAGGCAGGTCCATGTATGGTAACGCAGATTAAAACTGTAAATATTGATGGCTATGACGCTGTGCAGGTTGGATATGGAGAAAAAAAGGATAAACATACGACCGCACCGATGAAAGGTCATTATAAAAAAGCAAGTTTGTCTCCAAAAAATGTACTAGCAGAATTTGAAACAATACCAGGTTATGATTATAAAATGGGTCAGGTGTTTAATGCTTCATTATTTTCTGAGGGTGATATTGTTAACGTAACGGGCACATCAAAAGGGCGCGGTTTTTCAGGTGTAATAAAGCGTCATGGCTTTTCAAAAGGGCCTGTTACACATGGACAGCGCGAGTATCTAAGGGCCCCTGGTTCTATTGGCCAGGCTTCTGACCCTTCCAGGGTATTTAAAGGTATGCGTATGGCAGGTCAATATGGAAATAAAAAGAAAACAATTGAGAATCTTAGTGTGGTAAAAATTGACTTGGACAATAATCAGCTGTTTTTGAAAGGACCTGTCCCAGGATCTAATAATGGGATCGTAATAATTAAAAAGTAATAATGGAATTACAGGTAATAAAGTCAAACGGTAATAATGCATCTAAAATAAAGGTTGACGCATCAGTTTTTGATATAAAGCCTAACAGAGATGCTATACATAGAGCTATTTTATCTGAAATGACAAATAGCCGCCAAGGGACTCACGGGAGTAAGTCAAGAGGAATGGTGCGTGGCGGAGGAAAAAAACCTTGGAAACAAAAAGGCAGAGGTGTAGCACGCGCTGGAACAACTCGCTCACCTCTATGGCGTGGAGGCGGAACAGTATTTGGACCACAGCCACATCAATACAAATATAAGTTATCAAAAAGAATCAAGCGTTTAGCTCGTCGGTCTATACTATCCGAAAAATTGCAAAATAAGAAAATTATAGTATTAAATGATTTCGGCATTGATGAACCAAAAACAAAGAAAACAAGAGACCTTTTGGTCAATCTGGATGTGCAAGAAAAGAAAATATTAGTATTAACTGGTGATTTAAATGAGGATTTAATTTTATCAATGAGAAATATGCCAAATATAGCTTTATTAGATGCTATGACGGCGAGCGCATATGACCTTCTTGATTCCGAAATTATCCTAATTGATCAAAAAGGTTTGGAAATGTTAAATGATGGATTGGCAGATAAATAATGGCAAATTATAATTCTATAATTATTCGACCGTTATTCACTGAAAAAATGAGTCAATTAGAAGAAATTGAACGAAAATATGCTTTCCAGGTTCAAACATCCGCAAATAAAATTGTTATTAAATCTGCAGTAGAAAAAAAGTTTGATGTTAAAGTAGAGAAAGTTGCGACAATGAATCGTCAGGGGAAATTGAAGGATATGACCATGAAAAGTGGTGGTCGTACAATTCGTACACGTGGGAAAAGATCAGATTGGAAAAAGGCGATAATTACGCTAAAAGAGGGTTATAGTATCGATCTAATTAGAGGTGAGTCTGGAGTCTAATAAATGGGCATAAGAACTTTAAACCCTACTACGCCAGGTAATCGTTTTTCCACGCGATCTGATTTTTCGGAGATCACCGCTAATCAACCAGAGAAAAAGCTAACCAAAGCTCTAAGAAAATCTGGTGGGAGGAATAACAAGGGACGTATAACTGTGCGTCATCGTGGTGGTGGCCATCGGCGAAGATATCGTATAATTGATTTTAAAAGAAATAAAATTGATATATTAGCGAAAGTTGCAACCATTGAATATGACCCAAATCGTTCGGCCAATATTGCCCTATTACATTATTCTGATGGTGAAAAAAGATATATATTATCACCATATGGACTTAAAGTCGGTGATCAAATTGTTTCTTCGCCTTCTGCGAAATTAAAAATTGGTAATGCATTACACTTAAAAAATATCCCCACTGGTTTAACTGTCCACAATGTTGAAATGACTCCAGGTAAAGGCGGTCAAATGGTTCGCTCAGCGGGGACTGGTGCACAGGTGATGGCGCATGACGGTGGGTTTACAACGTTAAAATTACCTTCTGGCGAAATAAGATTGATTAATTCAGATTGTTATGCAGTAATTGGTGAAGTAGGTAATAAAGCACACGAACAAATTGTTAGTGGAAAAGCAGGTAGAACACGGTGGTTAGGACGCAGACCATCAGTAAGAGGCGTAGCAATGAATCCAGTTGATCACCCAATGGGTGGTGGGGAAGGTAAATCCTCTGGTGGAAGACATCCGTGTACACCTTGGGGTAAACCAACAAAGGGTTACAAGACTCGTAAACGCAATAAAAAATCAAATGCTCACATAGTGAAACGGAGAAAATAGATGTCCAGGTCATTAAAAAAAGGTCCGTATATTGATCAAAAACTGGAAAAAAGGTTGATAGCCATGAAAGTTAGTAAAAAGAAAAAGTGATTAAAACTTGGTCGCGACGATCTATGGTTACACCTGATTTTATTGGCCATACTATTGCAGTGCATAATGGGAATAAGTTTATTCCGGTTTTTATATCAGAGAATATGGTTGGTCATAAACTTGGTGAATTTGCACCAACTCGTACGTTTCGAATGCATTCTGGTGACAGGAAGAGTTGAGTATGAAAGCAAAATGTATTAGTAAGTATATAAGACAGTCTCCTAAGAAAATACGTATTGTTTTGGATGAAATCAGAGGTAAGCGTGTGGGTAATGCTTTAGACTATCTACATTTTTCTCCTTTAAAGGCATCATACGTTATTGAGAAAACAGTTCGTTCAGCAGTAGCAAATTTGATGCAATCCATTGAAGATTCAAATATGGATCCAGATTCATTAGTTATTAAGGAGGCTTTTGCTGATGGAGGTCCATTTTTAAAACGATTCCGCGCGGCTTCTATGGGCAGAATATCTAGACTAAATAAACCAACAAGCCATTTGACTATTGTGGTTAGTGACGAGTTATAGAGGAGGCAATTTGGGTCAAAAGACACATCCAGTAGGTTTCCGACTTTCAGTTAATAAAAACTGGAGGTCAAATTGGTTTGCAGGCGCAAATTTTCCAAGCGAATTGAAAGAAGATGTTCAAATAAGAAAATACTTGAAGCATAGACTTCCAAATGCTGGAATATCAAGAGTAGAGATAAGTAGAACTAGTAAAGTTGTAACAGTAACGATCTTTACTGCTCGCCCTGGAATCGTAATTGGAAAAGGTGGTGAGGAAGTAACAAGACTCAAAGCAGAGGTAGCGCAACTCACTGAAAAAGAAGTGCAAATAAATATATCAGAAATTAAAAGGCCAGAGCTGGACGCTGCACTCGTAGGTGCGAATATAGCTCATCAATTGATAAAGAAAATAAGCTATCGGCGTGTTGTGAGTAAAGCTATACAGGCTACAATGCGAATGGGCGCTCAAGGCATAAGGGTAAACGTTGCTGGACGGCTTGGTGGGTCCGAAATTGCAAGAAGTGAAAAGTTTGCTGATGGTAGAATTCCTTTACATACACTACGTGCAGATATTGATTATGCGCTTACTGAAGCACGCACAACATATGGAATCATAGGAATAAAAGTTTGGATTTGTTTAGGGATGCAAAAAAATGCTTGAGCCAAAAAAAGTAAAATTTCGTCGTCACCATCGAGGTAATAGAAAAGGAATGGCTAGTCGCGGGAGCCATGTTGCCTTTGGGAGTTATGGCCTAAAAGCTACGGAGGCAGGTTGGATTACGGCACGACAGATCGAAGCTGCACGGATAACAATTTCCCGTGTAGTTCGAAAAACGGGAAAAATGTGGATTCGTATATTTCCGGATAAACCGATAACTAAAAAACCAGCCGAAACACGGATGGGCAAAGGAAAAGGGACTCCAGAATATTGGGTAGCAGTCGTGAAGCCTGGACGGATATTATTTGAAGTTGAAGGAGTGAGCAAACAAGATGCTGAAGAAGGATTTCGTAATGCGGGGCATAAACTACCAATAAAAACAAGGTTTGCTTTAAGGAGGGACAGTTAGAGGTTGTGAAAAAAAGTGAATTAACTGAAATGACAGTTCCCGAACTAAGAACGAAACTACAAGATGGCTTTGAATCCTTACAGAATTTTCGTTTTCAAAAATCTTTACAACAATTAGAGAATCCCGTACAGATTAAGCATGTTAAAAAGGAAATTGCGCAGGTAAAAACATTACTAAAAGAATACGAACTAGGTATACGTACTGAAGAAGGAGATAATCTTTAAAGTGTCAGATAAGCGTAAAAGACAAAAGTTAAGTGGCGAAATTGTAAGCGACAAAATGGATAAAACTGTTGTCGTAAAAGTCACTAAAAAGGTTCCCCATCCGGTATATGGTAAATATGTAAACCGATCGAAGAAATATATTGCTCACGTGGGTTCAGTTAAAGCAAAAGCAGGTAATATTGTTGAAATAACAGCTATTCCTCCCAAAAGTAAAAATAAACGCTGGCAAGTAAGTAAGATTCTTAGGTAAACAATTAGATTTGGATAAATTTTGTGATACAACAAGAAACAAGACTAAAGGTTGCAGACAATTCCGGAGCGAAAGAAGTTTTGTGCTTCAAGATATTAGGTGGGTCTAAGCGTCGCTATGCTTCTATAGGTGATTTAATCGTAGTTACGGTAAAAAATGCTATCCCTGGAGGCGCAGTAAAAAAGGGAGATGTAACACGAGCAGTTATTGTTCGCACTAGAAAAGAAGTAAGACGCAAGGATGGTTCATACATTAGGTTTGATGATAATGCTGCAGTATTATTAACGAGTGCAGGAGAACCAAGAGGTACAAGGATATTTGGACCTGTCGCTCGAGAATTGCGTGATGGTGGTTATATGAAAATTGTATCAATGGCCTCGGAGGTAATGTAATGCGTATTCGCAAAGGAATGAAAGTTCGTATAATTAACGGTAATCACAAAGGTTCAGAAGGAAAGATACTTTTTGTTTTTCCTAAGGTTAACAAAGCTATAGTTGAAGGTGTGAATTTTATTAAACGGGCAGTACGTCCTACTCAAAATAATCCTAGTGGGGGATATACAGAAAAAGAAGCACCAATCCATTTATCAAATCTTATGCTAGTTCAAAAAGATCAAACTACTCGGATAGGCTATAAAGTACTTGACGATGGATCAAAAGTGAGGATCGGTAAAAAGACCGGCGAAGAAGTTGAGTTATAATTATGGCGAAAAAAAGTAAAACAGTTAAGGATAAAGATAACAAGGCTAAAAAGACAACTGCGGATTCAACAACTGTTGGCTATATACCAAATTTACGTAACAGATATTTGGACGAGATAATACCCAGTTTGACAAAAAGATTTAGTTATAATAATATCATGGAAGTTCCCAAACTAAACACTATTTCGATAAATATGGGTGTTGGTGACGCAAAAGTGAATCCAAAAGCTCTTGAAAGCACAATTGATGAGCTAACAATTATTTCTGGCCAAAAGCCTGTAGTTACTCTTTCAAAAAAAGATATTTCAAATTTTAAGGTTCGTAGAGGATTCCCTGTGGGTTGTAAAGTGACAATGCGTGGCAACAGAATGTATGAATTTTTTGAACGTTTAATAACTGTAGCCCTTCCAAGAACGAGGGATTTCAGGGGGCTTTCATTCAAATCTTTTGATAAGAGAGGTAATTATAATTTTGGAGTAAAGGAGCAAATAATTTTCACTGAAATTAATTATGATAAGATTGATAGTATACGAGGTATGGATATTAATATTACCACTACTGCGACCAGCGATGATGAGGCCTATTGGCTACTGAAAGAATTTGGATTTCCTTTAATGGATAAGCCGCTAAAATCAGAAGAAACTATTGAGGTAGCCTAATGGCTAAAAAATCTTTAATATATAAATCCAAAAGAAAACCAAAATTCTCAACAAGGGGTTACAATCGGTGTTTCAATTGCGGTCGTCCTGCTGGGTTTATGCGAAAATTTGGTTTATGCAGGATATGTTTTCGAGAAATGGCCTTAAAAGGTGAAATACCCGGCGTTACAAAAGCGAGTTGGTAGGGGAGAAATGTGATATGACTATGACTGATCCTACAGCAGATTTACTTACTCGTATTCGTAATGGCTTAGCCGTTAATAAGCGCTGGGTTGATGTTCCATCTTCAAAAATGAAAAAAAGAATTGTATTTATTCTAAAAGAAGAGAGCTATATCGAAGATTTCTTATTCATTAAAGATGATATTAATGAATTCATTCGAATATTCCTCAAATATGATTATCAAGGTAAACCTGTAATTACCAGAATAAACAGAGTCAGTAAGCCTGGGTACCGAGTTTATGTAGAATGTTCAAAAATACCTCGTGTACTTGATGGCCTTGGGATCTCAATACTATCTACTTCAAAAGGTGTAATTTCGAATAAGGTTGCTAAAAAATTAGGGATCGGCGGCGAAGTTATATGTAATGTATGGTAATTGAATGTCAAGAATAGGAAAACAACCAATTTCAATACCTGAAGGTGTAAATATAGACGTCAAGGAAAGCTTGGTAACTATGAAAGGGCCTAAGGGTTCTGTGGACATCGATATTCATAAAGATATGGTTTTGCATGTTAAAGATGGTTCTTTAAGTGTTTCAAGACCATCGGATAATCGTGGACATCGATCCTTGCATGGTACAACCCGCATGATCTTGCATAATGGTATTATTGGTGTTTCAGATGGATTTGAAAAAGAACTGGAAATTCATGGAGTTGGGTATCAGGCAAAAATGCAGGGAAATCGATTAATACTTACTTTAGGGTTTTCTCATGAAATTCATTTTGATCCCCCTGAAGAAATTTTAATAACTGCAAATCGTACTGAGATAAAAGTATCTGGAATTGACAAACAGTTAGTTGGTGAAGTCTCTGCCAAGATTAGATCCTTTAGGAAGCCAGAACCATATAAAGGAAAAGGCATCCGTTATAAAGGTGAGTATGTTAGATCCAAGCAAGGAAAGACAGTTGGTGGAGGTGAAGATTGAGCAAGTTAACAAAAATAAAAGCCAGGACTTTGCGTCGTAGAAACCGCAGTAAACGTAGAATTAACGATATGTCTGAATATCCCAGAATGGTGGTAAGTAGGAGTTTAAAAAATATACAAGCACAGATAATTGATGATTTAACTGGTAAAACATTAGTATCTGTCACATCCTCTGATAAAAGTATTAGAGATTATATTGATAAGGCGAGCAGTAAGATTGAGCAAAGTAAAATTGTTGGAAACGCAATTGCAAAAAAAGCCAAAGAAAAAAAAATCAAACAGGTTTGGTTTGATCGAAATGGCTACCATTATACAGGTCGTGTTCGAGCGATGGCTGAAGCGGCTAGAAAAACTGGGTTAAAATTCTAGTAAAGGAGAAAAAGTTGTCAATAATTAATCCAGCAGAATTAGACCTTAAAGAAGAAGCAGTTGTACGGATCAATCGTGTTGCAAAAGTTACGTCCAGAGGTAAAAGATTTAGTTTTTCTACTATAGTTGTTGTTGGCGATGGTATGGGTCATGTAGGCGTGGGATTAGGTAAGGCAAATGAAGTTATATCTAGTATTTCGAAAGCGAAAGATAAAGCTAAGCGGAAGATCTTCAAGTCGACTATTATTAATGGTACGATTCCCCATAAAATCGTTGGTAGATACGGATCAAGTAGGGTTTTATTAAAACCTGCCGCACCGGGTACAGGTATTATAGCAGGTGCTCCAGTACGTGCTGTAATGGAACAAGTTGGCGTGAATAATATTTTGACTAAAAGATATGGATCTAGTAATCCAATGAATATTGTTCGAGCAACAATTAATGCACTAGAAAATTTGCAGGATGCCGTTAAAATTGCAAATAAGCGTGGTATAAAAATAAAAGATGTATTCAACTGACATGGCCAAAACAAAACAACGCACGCTGAAAATTACGCAGATTAAAAGCAGGATTGGTTATAAGAAAAAAGCAAAAGCTACGTTGGATGCAATGGGCATAAAAAAAATGAATCAAACTGTAGAATTGCCGGATAATCCAGCAATAAGGGGCATGATAAAAAAAATCGAATATCTTATAAGAGTAGAAGATAAATAATGAAACTACTTTCTTTAAAGCCAAGTAAAGGTGCAACTCAGAGCAAAAAACGGCTTGGTCGGGGAAATGGCTCAGGTTTGGGGCGTACAGCTGGCCGAGGTGAAAAAGGATACCATGCCAGAAGTGGTAGCAAAAACCGTTCATGGTTCGAAGGAGGACAAATGCCGATCCATAGACGTTTACCTAAAAGAGGTTTTTCTAATTCTCTTTTTCGTAAAACCTATCAAGTGGTGAACCTACAAGCTATTAATGAACTTGGGTTAGAGACTGTTGATGCACAAATATTGCAAGAAAAAGGATTGGTGCGATCTGCTTTACAACCAATCAAAATTTTGGGTGATGGTAATATTGAAAGTTCTATAAAAATAACAGCTAGTTGCTTTAGCAAATCAGCAAAAGAAAAAATTGAAAAGGCAGGAGGCAGTGTCGAAGTCCAGTGATTGAAAAAATAAAAAATATGTTCAATATCCCTGAGCTTAGAGGAAGAATTTTGTTTACTTTCGGTGTGCTAATCGTTGTTCGCGCGGGAGCGCATATTCCAATTCCAGGAATTAACAGTGATGCGTTAATGGATGCATTTCGGGCAATGCAAAGTCAGAATACTCTTTTAGGGTTATTTAATATGTTTGCAGGTGGAGCGTTCGAAAAGGCTACACTTTTTGCACTTGGTATTATGCCATATATAACTACTTCGATTATTTTTCAATTAATGGGTAGCGTTGTCCCATATTTTCAACGCTTGCAGAAAGAGGGTGAAGAGGGAAGAAAGAAGTTAACCCAACTGACAAGATATGGTACGGTTGGTATCTCGATTTTGCAGGCATACAGCATAACAATATTTTTAGAATCAATGACATCAAGTAATGGTATTTCAGTCGTTATAAACCCTGGTATTGGATTTAAATTTGTTGCCATAGTTAGTATAGTGACGGGGACTTTGCTTCTAATGTGGCTTGGTGAAAGGATCACTGAACGTGGAATTGGCAATGGAATTTCTCTGATAATAATGGTGGGAATCGTTTCAATACTACCAAGTGTAATATTGAGTGAGATTACCCAAATAAGAGCTGGTCTCCGAGGAATCCTTTCAGAAGTGATATTACTTGGAATTATGTTTGTAATTATCGCATTTGTTGTCCGACTTACTCAAGGTACAAGGAAAATTCCTGTACAGTATGCGAAACGTGTTGTTGGGCGCAAGATTTATGGTGGACAGGCTACGCATATACCATTGCGTGTAAATACGGCAGGCGTAATGCCAATAATTTTTGCCCAATCAGTAATGTTTATACCAAGTACAATTGCAATGTTTTTTCCTGAAAGCGTATTCATGCAAGGTTTAACACGATGGTTTTCGTTCGACCATCCATTCTACTGGACTGTGTTTGGTCTAATGATCATATTTTTTACGTATTTTTATACGGCGATAGCATTTGATCCTGTTCAAGTTGCATCAAATATGAAACAGCATGGTGGGTTCATTCCTGGAGTGCGACCTGGAAAAAAGACAGCCGAATTTATTGATAATATTTTAACCAGAGTGACCCTTCCAGGTTCAATCTTTCTCGCTGGAGTAGCAGTCTTCCCATTTGTGTTGATGAACGTAATGAATGTAGGATACGACCTTGCTTCTTTCTTTGGCGGTACGAGTCTATTAATTATTGTCGGCGTTGCCCTAGATACATTGCAACAGATTGAATCACATCTACTTATGCGGCATTATGATGGTTTTCTTTCGAAGGGAAAGATTCGAGGCAGGAGACGTATGTAATGGTTAGGGTAAGAACACGAAGAGAAATCGAACTTATTGCAGAAAGCGCACAGATTGTTGCTGATACACTCGATATGCTTTCAACAAAAGTGATTAGTGGTGTATCATTATTGGAACTGGATGCACTAGCTGAGGAATTTATTCGTTCTTGTGATGCTCGTCCAGCATTTAAAGGATATATGGGGTTTCCAGCCACATTATGTATCTCGGTAGATGACGAAGTTGTGCATGGTATTCCTTCTAATAGTAAACTTTCTGAGGGTCAAATTGTTGGAATTGATTGTGGTGCGGAAAAGAACGGGTATTATGGGGATTCGGCGCGTACATTTGCAATTGGTAATATTAGTGATAAAAACCGAGAACTGATGTTAACCACAGAAAAAGCGCTTACGCTTGGTATTGAACAGGCAAATCCTGGCAATTATGTATCGGACATCGGTCATGCGATCCAATCTTTTGTAGAACCTAAAGGTTTTTCTATAGTACGTGAATTGGTAGGACATGGTATAGGTACGCAACTGCATGAAGATCCACAGGTGCCAAATTACGGAGTGCCGGGTATGGGTGATGAATTAAAAGTGGGTATGTGTCTTGCAATAGAGCCTATGGTAAATTGTGGTCGAAAAGAAGTTTTTACTGCTGAAGATGGTTGGACAATTAAAACAAAAGATGGCTATAATTCAGCGCACTTTGAACATACAATAGCTATTTGTAAAAATGGTGCTGAAATTTTATCAAAAAGTCGATTAAATGGCTAAAGAAAAACCAATAACAATTGACGGTGTAATCACTGAAACTCTGCCAAGTGCTATGTTTAGGGTTGAAGTTGAAATTGGAGGTGAAAAACATGAGGTTTTGGCACATGTATCAGGAAAAATGAGAATGTATTACATTAAAATTCTTCCTGGGGATGTGGTCACCTTGGAGATATCACCATATGATTTGAGCCGCGGAAGAATTGTTTATCGAAAAAAATAACATGAAAGTAAGACCGTCAGTAAAAAAGATGTGCCCAAAATGCAAAATTATAAAACGTAAAGGTGTTGTGCGAGTGATATGCGACAATCCTAAACATAAACAAAGACAAGGGTAGGATAATACTTTGGCAAGAATTGCAGGTATAGATATTCCTCGAGATAAGAAAGTGCCTTATTCCTTAAAGTATATTTACGGGATTGGATTAACTACTGCGCAAAAAATTTGTGATAAAGCTAAAATTAGTCATGACAAACGAGTGAAAGACCTGACTGAAAAACAGGTAGTGGCAATTCGTGACGCCATAACAAAAATGGATTTGGTGATTGAAGGCGAACAGAGATCTGAAGTTGCCATGAACATCAAGCGGTTACTTGATATTGGTAGCTATAAGGGAGTACGTCATCGTCGTGGTTTGCCAGTAAATGGTCAGCGAACAAAAACAAATGCACGCACTAGAAAAGGCAGAAAAAAGACTGTTGGTATGGGTAAAAAAGCTTTAGAAAAAAAGGGGTAACTGATTGGCTAAACCAAAACAAAAGAAGAAATCAAGGAAAAAAAAGATTTCTGATCCAAGGGGTATTGCAAATATTAAAGCTACTTTTAATAATACTCACATATCAGTAACAGACAAATTTGGAAATGTGATTGCCTGGGCAACAGCGGGTACTTCAGGGTTTAAAGGATCTCGCAAGAATACATCTTATGCCGCTACAATCGCAGCTGAAAATGTAGCTAAGGAAGTAATTTCCATGGGAATGATATCCATTGATGTTCGAGTAAAAGGGCCCGGATCTGGAAGGGAATCAGCTGTGAGGTCTCTTGCAGCAGCAGGATTAGCAATAACGTCTATAAAAGATGTAACGCCATTACCACATAACGGATGTAGGCCACCAAAAAGAAGAAGGGTATAATTTAGAGGATAATTAATGGCAAAGCTAAAAACGCCCAGAGGGAAACTTGTTAGGAAATTTGGTGAAAATATTTTTGGTAATGAAAAATTTGATCGATTATTGAACCGAAAACCATATGGGCCAGGACAGCATGGACAAACCCGACGAAGAAGACCATCTAATTATGGTATTCAATTACGTGAAAAACAAAAAATAAAAATAATGTACGGTTTGTTGGAAAAACAATTTAGAGCATACTTTTCGAAAGCAGAAAAAATGAAAGGTGAAACAGGTACTAACCTAATGCAATTACTTGAAAGAAGGCTGGATAACGTTGTTTATAGGTTAGGTTTTGCATCTACCAGATCACAAGCAAGACAATTAGTCAACCATGCACATTTTCTGGTTAATAATAGAAAGGTTAATATACCAAGCTATTTGGTCAAGGCTGGCGATAAGATTAAAGTACGTGACCGTAGTAAAAAATTAGATGTCTTATTGGATTCAGTTCGGCTGATAAAAGGTGACCTCGATTTACCATGGCTCGAGCTGGATAAGGCAAAGTTAACCGGTACTTTTATAGATATACCGGCACGTGAAGATATGGGCGTTATAGCTAATGAACAGCTTATAGTAGAATTGTATTCAAAATAATAAACTAAAGGGTAATAAATAAATGACTAAGAAACTCGACCTTAAAATAAAAGTTGATGAAAAGAATCTTACCAATACATTTGGTAAGTTTGTGATACAACCCATGGATCGGGGATATGGTATAACAATTGGTAATGCATTACGGCGCGTACTGCTTACTTGCATACCTGGTGCGGCAATCACTAATGCAAAATTTGATAGTGTGTTGCATGAGTTTTCAAGTATAGAGGGGGTCCAAGAAGATGTATCAGATATAATACAAAACTTAAAAGGTGTGCGTTTTAAACTTGAAGATAATGACCCTGAAAAGATGTCTATAAAACTTAAAGGACCTTGCAAATTCACTGCTAATGATATACAAAAAGCAAGTGATGAATTTAAGGTGTTAAATAAAAAACATTACATTACAGAAATCAATGAGGGTACAACATTAAACATAGAAATAAAAATTGGTGTAGGTAAAGGATATACACCTTCAGAATCAAATGAACTTCCAAACGCACCATTGGGTACGATAGCCATTGATAGCATATTTAATCCAGTTACAAAGGTAAAGTATAATGTAACACCAGTTCCGGGCGCAAAAGAACCAATTGAAATTCTTACGATAGAGGTGAACACGGATGGATCAATCACGCCACAGGACGCTGTCAGTTATTCTTCAAGTATTCTAATTGAACAGTTACAAATTGTAGAATCAATTAGTAATCCCGAAGTACTTGAAATATCAGAGCCTGTTAGTGAAGAAGTGATGGAAATCCGCAAATTATTGAATTTGACCATAGATGAAATGGAACTTTCGGTGCGCAGTCATAATTGTTTACAAGCTGCGGGCATCAAGTATATTTACGAATTAGTGAGTAAAGAAGAGAATGAGATGCTGAAATACAAAAATTTTGGTCGCAAGTCACTAACTGAATTGGTCGAAAAATTAGATCAAATGGGCCTTAACTTTGGTATGGAAGTTGATAAATACTTAAAGGAAGAAGTATAACAAAGTGCGGCACCGTAGAAAAGGTAAGAAACTGGGTGTAAATCCATCTCATCGACGCGCTTTGTTAGCTAATATGGCTGAAAATTTAATAATCCATAAGCGTATAAAAACAACAGATGCGAGGGCCAAAGAATTGCGTCGATATATTGAACCTCTTGTAACCAAAGCAAAAAAAGGTGATCTGAACTCAATTCGCATGATCGCAAAGAAAATACGCCATAAGAATATCTTAGATATATTATTGAATGACATTGCACCGGTGTATGATAATAGGAATGGTGGCTACACGCGCATAATAAAACTTGGTTTTAGAGATAATGATCGTGCATCTGTATCACTTATTGAATTTGTGGATATGGAAGGCACCAAAAAGATTGAAACCACACCCGTCTCCAAAGAAATCCAAGAGACAGAGTAAAAAGTATATTAGCTTAGCATTAAATAATCCGATTTGTGTCTTATTGAGGGCAATCATTTTGATTGCCCTTCTTTTTATATCCATAACACACCCCAATCTTATTGCTGGTAAAGGATATGAAGTACCGCCATTAGATCATAGATGTTTGTGGGTTACCCGTGATGTGTTGAAGTCCAAAATGACTATAAATGATATGGTCAATTTTGCGATTGAAAAAAATATTAACCACCTCTTTGTTCAGGTAAGAGGACGTGGATATTCTTTTTATGAATCTGAATTCATTCCCAAAAGTCAAATACTGAGTGAAGGTGAATTCGATCCTCTGGCATATTTATTAGATACAGCGAAGGGTAAGGGAATTAAAATTCACGCCTGGATGAACGTCTATATTTTATGGTCAAGTAAATCATTACCTAAACATGATCGACATATTTTACATATGCGGCAGGAATGGTTGGATACTACAGAAGAATGGCCAGTGGATGTTGAAAAACAATTGAATATGGTAACAGGTACTAATAATGGTAGCGAGGGATTATTTCTTTCCCCAAACCATCCAGATGTGAATGGATACTTAATTAAAGTATTTCGAGAATTAATTACCAATTATGATATTGACGGCTTGCATCTGGATTATATCCGCTATCAGGACGCAGAGTATGGCAGGAATCCGTATGCAATTGCCCGATTTAAAAACGAATCAGGAAATGATCCTGGTCCGTGGTTTCTAGAGATGGAACGCAGTACGATTGCTAGTACCAGATTAATAGGCGATATGAAACGGTGGAATAACTTCAAACGCAAAGCAATCACTTCTTTGGTCAAAGATACACGGGCATTAGTTAATGAAATACGACCAGATTGCATAATATCTGCTGCAGTGAAACCTAATCTATATGTTGCTAGAGAGCGTTATTCTCAGGAATGGAATGTCTGGCTTGCAGCGGGTTATATGGATTGGGTAGTTCCGATGAATTATTCACCAAAGATGCGTGAATTTGCAAGAAATATTGATGTTATAAATGATAATTTTCCGAAAAAATACCGTGAAAAAATAATTATGGGAATTGCGCTTCATAATCAGAAACCAAGTGAAGCGGTTGAGAAAATACAATTTTCACGTTTAGGTCAATTTCCCCGGATATCTATATTTTCATATAATATAATGATTAATGACCATCGCTATAGTTCAGTTTTTGAAGAAAAAAATCATTAATACTTTGGTCATTCTGTTGCTTGAGTTTGATAAGCATAGATAAATTTGAAAATGATTAATAAAAACACTTAAATGGGAAAAATAATCCAAGCACCTATAGGAAATCGCCTAAACTGCAAAAACTGGCAGATTGAAGCTCCTTATCGCATGATCCAAAATAATTTGAATCCTGAAGTAGCAGAAGATCCTGAAAATTTAATTGTTTATGGTGGAAAAGGAAAAGCAGCCCGTAATTGGGATTGTTATAATGCAATAATTGAATCTCTTGAAAAATTAAATGAAGATGAAACGTTATTAATCCAATCAGGTAAACCAGTTGGGGTCGTCAGAACTCATGAAAATGCTCCACGTGTTTTAATAGCTAATTCAAATCTCGTTCCTGAATGGGCGAATTGGGATCATTTTAATGAGTTGGATAAACGTGGGTTAATGATGTACGGACAGATGACAGCCGGATCCTGGATCTATATTGGAACACAGGGAATATTACAGGGAACGTATGAAACGTTTGCAGCAGCTGCAAAACAGCATTTCAACAGTGATTTATCTGGTAAATTTATTTTGACGGCTGGTCTGGGTGGTATGGGTGGTGCCCAGCCTCTGGCTGTTACTATGAATAATGGCGTCATTCTAACCATAGAGGTTGATTCTAAACGAATAGAAAGACGTTTAGCAACGAATTATCTTGAAGTAGCTACAGAATCTCTTGATGAGGCGATAAAAATGGTTCAGGACGCGGTAAACAGTAAAAAACCATTATCTATCGGTTTGCTGGGAAATGCTGCTGATATAGTGCCAAAAATGGCCCAAATGGATATTATTCCTGATTTGGTTACAGACCAAACATCTGCACATGATGAATTGGACGGGTATATACCAAACGGAATTACTTATAGAGAAGCCATTAGATTGCGGAAATCTAATCCAGAACAATATGTACAAGAAAGCTACCGAACAATGGCTGAACATTGTCGGGGAATACTTAAATTAATGGACAAGGGTGCTATTTGTTTTGATTATGGTAATAATCTAAGAGGGCAGGCGAAAAAAGCGGGTGTTAAAAATGCATTTGATTTCCCTGGTTTTGTACCAGCTTATGTACGACCATTATTCTGCGAAGGGAAAGGACCTTTTCGATGGGTAGCATTGTCAGGTGAACCGGAAGATATCTTTAAAACTGATGAGAAAGTAATTGAACTATTTCCTGAGGATAAAACGCTGGTACGGTGGATAAAACTTGCTCGCGATAAAGTCCAATTTCAAGGGTACCCGCCAGAATTTGTTGGCTTAACTTTATGCAACGCTCAAAATTCGGTGTTGAACTAAATAAAATGGTTGCTAGCGGTGAACTATCGTCTCCAGTAGTCATTGGCAGAGATCACCTTGATACTGGTTCAGTTGCATCACCATACCGGGAAACTGAGTCAATGAAAGACGGTTCTGATGCAGTGGCGGATTGGCCATTACTAAATGCTCTTATAAATACAGCAAGTGGCGCCACCTGGGTGTCAATTCACCATGGGGGTGGGGTTGGTATAGGGTTGGCAATACATGCTGGTCAAGTAATTTGTGCTGATGGCACACCAGAAATGGAAAAACGAATTATGCGTGTACTGAGCAATGACCCTGGACTTGGCATATTACGACATGCCGATGCTGGATATGAAGATGCAATTTCCAATGCAAATAAATGGGATCTGGAAATCCCCATGGGAAATAATTAGACTAGTGCTAAACCTTACTAATATTGGACTTCTGGCAACTTATAATTCTAAAGCCTCCGCATTCGAGCGAACACATGACTGTACGATTAGTATTGATGATGGGATTATTACTGACATAAATGGTGCAGACGTTAGTCGAAATGGATCCATTGATTGTAATGGAAAGCTCGTTACTCCGGGTTTTGTGGATGCGCATACACACCCAGTCTTTTTCGATGGTAGGGAAAATGAATTTATGAAGAGAATCGCAGGTGTTTCCTACCAAGAAATAGCAAAACAGGGCGGCGGAATTAATACCAGCATAACAGCTGTTCGCAATGCCACTGAAATTGAATTATATGACCGCGTAATTAAACGTATGGATAAATTTATTAAGATGGGCACAACAACTTTAGAAGCAAAAAGCGGTTATGGATTAGATACTGAATCGGAGTTGAAATCGCTACGGGTATTGGATCATGTAAACAGTGCGCATGCAATTGATATAGTTTCCACGTTTCTTGGTGCGCATGCAATTCCACCAGAATTCAATGGTAATCCAAAAGGTTATTTCACTTTATTATGCAAAGAAATGCTTCCAGCCGTAGCTGAACAAGGAATTGCAAAATTTTGTGATGTATTCTGCGAAGAAGGCTATTTTAATGTAAATGATAGTAGAATAATCCTGCAAACTGCTGCACAATATAGTCTAATTCCCCGTCTTCATGCAGATGAATTCACAGATTCTGGAGCCGCGGGTTTAGCTGCAGAGATAGGAGCTATTTCCGCAGATCATTTAATGAAAGTAAGCGACCAAGGTATAAAGGAAATGGCACGTGCTGGAGTTACAGCAATTTTACTGCCTGGAACAACTTTCTTCTTAGGTGATCATTCATATGCACCCGCGCGTAAAATGATTAATGCAGGTATTGATATTGCACTGGCAACTGATTTTAATCCTGGAAGCTGCCATATCCAATCAATGCCATTTATAATCAGCCTGGCCTGTCTTTATTTAGGTTTAACAATAGATGAAGCATTAAAAGCGGCTACCTGGACTGGGGCATGCGCTCTCAATGTAGAAAAAAATGTTGGTTCAATAGAGGTTGGTAAAAAAGCTGATTTGATCATTTGGGACCTAAATACCCCAGAAGAAATTCCTTATAATATGGCCTCTGTACCAATACAAAATGTAATTAAGAATGGCAGTTTAGTTATAAGCCTTGATTAGAAAAAGTTATCCCTGTAAAATCATGCCTACATTTTCGTGAAGGTAAATGAAATCCAATAAGAAGTTATTAATTGTTTTTTTGTTAGTTCTTAATAGCAGTGGAATACTGCATGCTAATTATGCTTTCTATCGTAAGGTTACTTCAACATGTAAATCATACCATGTTGATATTACCTCTGATAATATGCAATTAAATATAGCTAGTAATAATTTTACAATAAATCTCACTAGCAGACGGAATAATTTTGAGATGGTAATGATAATAGGTTTTGCAGCAGCAGGTCAGGCTATAATTCATCAAAAATATTTACAAGGAACAATAAATAATTATAATCCTGTAATACCAGCTCAGGTAAGCGTTTTTGTTACTGTACCAGTAGGACGTAGTGATACAATATTCTCAGCTGAAGCCAATGCCTTTTTGGTACAAGCATTAGCAGATGGATCACTTGATACTGCTGAATTTATGAGAGAAATAAAAGATTCAATTCAAACACTGTAAGGAGGAATTATGTTAGACCCTACTAGTTTTTCTGGTTTACTTGCTGAATATGGACGGGCCATTGGTTGGTCTGTCACTGCGGCTATTGGCTTTTCATTTGGTGTCGGTTTAGCTATCAAGGTATTTGATTGGTTATCTGCCGATATTGAGGAATGGGAAGAAATAAAAAAAGGGAATATGGGTGTTGCTTATATCTTTGTTGCCCTTATTGTAATGGTCGGTATTCTAGTTTATAAAGTGATTTAAACCGAGGAAATTATATGCTGTAAAAAGGGCTCATTTATAAGCCCTTTTTATTTTATACTAGAATAAGTACAATAATAATTCCTGAAATAGTATTCAATAAATTGACCATATCATTATCCACTATGTACAGACCAGATACGTGCATAGTTGGCAGATTACAATGTTTTCTCTTTTCAGTGATATTGTTGCATTCTGTACATTGGAAAGTTGCTTGAATTGATCCTCCTATTAATGAATCAACCAGACAGCCAGCAGTACCTGAAATAATTATAATTCCTAGATGTGATGCTGGTAAACCTAATTGTACACCTGTGACACCAATTACTGTTGCACCTAAAACTGATCCTAATGTTCCAAGTAATGATATGCCCCCAGACGTACCCTTTATTACAGATTTTAATTTAGTAATATGAATTGGATTCCAGGGATTTAATAATCCTATTTCGCTTGCCCATGTATCAGCTGTGGCGGCAGCAATTGCTGCCAGATATAGGATAAAAAGCTGGTCATTCGGAGAGTAAAAGTTTATTACGGATATAATAGTAGCAGCACCACCATTTGCTAATACCTGGATGATATCTCGCTGTGAACCTTTTTGTAAAGTATTTTTTGTTTTTGGAAGTTTTGAAAGAGCAGATGATAGAATGAAAAATGTAAGGATTGGTGCAATCCACATAAAACCACCAGCACCAAAAATAATATTTCCCATTACATAAGCAGAAAGGACTCCACTTTTGCTAAGCGATTTTAATTTGTAGGCACCATAGAATACAATTGCCGATGAAAAGGACCAAATCAGTAGATGGTTGAGTGTACCATGAGTATAATTGATTAAAAATAAATCATAGCTTAAGGCGGTCATTATGGGCACAGAAAAGTTGTCAGATCCTTGACTACTGCCAGCCTCTGAGAAGGTCGCAATCATTGCTACGTAGCCACTTGTCCCAATCAAAATAGGCAGAGGAATAAAAAAAGCTGCACCAAATAACCAAGCAAATAAGTCTGTTCCAATGTATATAATCAGGAAACTGGACAGGAACATACCAAGGCATCCTTCAATTGATTTGACATCATCCCAGATCCAGAAGTTTCTTGGCTGTGGTGTGCGTTCGCCAATAACCGCAGCGATTGTATCAGAAAAAGTCATGATTAACATAGATAGAATTATGGTGATGGGTTTTTCCCACCAAAATAGCGCTAAAATAAGAAATGCAATGGGGAAATAAACCGTACCATAGCTGGTTCTATCTGTTGAATGCATCCCCTTAAACTTCTCCGTCTTCAGTGCAAGAGCATTAACAAAGATAAAGACACTCGCCAATAAGATTGGTGGTATATTTGATTTGAATATAAATGGACAAGCTGATACTAGTGTACCCACAATTAAATGGACCAGTTTCCGGCTTGATTCCGGACTCCATTGTAGCACTGATCGTGCAATTTCACTGATCCCTATTAAAATAAAAATAAATATGAAGAAAAGAACAAAAGTGTACCATTCATTAATAAAAGGTTGCCATATAGGCAGTTGCATAGCAGTAAAATAAGATTGGCGTGTAATGAAAAGACAGAATTGATTTATAAAGTAAAGTATTCCTGAATTGGTGCTCAGAAAATTTTCGTTTATATTATGGCTACTAAATTAAATAGTGAATTCGTGAAAGGTGTAGATCAATGAAGTATAATGAAGAAATTGAAATACTGCAGATTGAGTTGCTTAAAATGCAATCCCATATCAAAAAGCATGGCAAACGGATTGCACTTATTTTTGAGGGTCGAGATGCTGCTGGTAAAGGTGGCACTTTAAAAAGAATAACTGAAAATTTGAATCCTCGTGGTGCACGAGTTGTTGCGCTTGAGAAACCTAGCGATAGAGAAAAAACACAATGGTATTTTCAACGCTATGTTACCCATCTCCCTGCTGGAGGAGAATTAGTTCTTTTTGATAGGAGTTGGTACAACAGAGCAATGGTTGAACCAGTCATGGGTTATTGCACAGATGAACAACATAAACGATTCTTAAAGTATGCACCAATGTTTGAAGAACTATTAGTTAGGAGTGGTATCCAATTATTCAAGTTTTATTTTTCTGTTTCGAAGAAAGAGCAGGGAAACCGTTTTAGAGCACGGGAAACTGACCCGTTAAAGCAGTATAAGCTTTCTCCTGTAGATAAACAGGCCCAGGAATTATGGGATCAGTATTCAATCCGAAAATTTGAAATGTTAAATGCTACTAATCGGACACTCACCCCATGGACAATTATACGATCAGATGATAAGAAAAAGGCCCGCCTCAATTGCATTAAGAGTATATTGGTAAATGTAGATTACAAAGGGAAAATTGCTAAAAAGAAACTTGAAAATGATCCTGAAATTGTTATTTCAGGTATTGACGAAATAAAGATAATGGAAGATAATCTTTTGAATCCAGATTTATTACCTGGATAGTAGTACATTATTGAAATATTTATTTCTTACAAGGCATGCAAAATCTAGTTGGGATGATCCCGGATTAACCGACATAAACCGTCCATTAAATAAACGCGGGAAAAAAGCGGCACCCTTCATGGGAAAATTGATTATGGATAAAGGTGAAAAACTAGATTTACTAATATCTAGTCCTGCCAATCGTGCGCTTTTAACGGCAAAAGCTTTTGGTGGAGCTATGGGTCTGGTAGAAAATGATATTATTATTGATCCTGCCATTTATGGTGCAGGGACTCAACAATTATTGGAATTGGTGCAAGGCCAAAATGACCAACATAATTCTATCATGCTTTTTGGTCATAATCCAACTTTCACATCGTTCGTTAATTTACTTACGGGTAATAATATATTGAATATAGTGACCTGTGGTGTCGTCCGAATTGATTTTGAATTTTCGTTCTGGACAAATATTAATTATGGATCTGGCAAATTGGTATATTATGAATATCCAAAAAAGTATGCCAATTCATAAGGAATTTTGTTATTAATCATCTACGCTTTTAGTCAGACTTATCTAATGTAGATACTGATGGTAGATAATCATTCAAAATTATCGTACGATAATGGATTTAGATAGAGCATGATAAAAAGGTATTTTTTCTCATATTTCACTAGGTAATAGGTTTGATAAGATTGCAGACAATAATGGTTTTCTTATTCTTACAGATTTTTTACACTTGAATAGTTGGGGATCAAAAATATCAGAAGATTTGATTGGAAAATGGATATTAAAATAGATTTGACTTAAATATGGACAATAACTATTTAAATAGATTATTATTGATTTTATTGCTTTTAGATTTCCCATTAAGCGCTGATGATACTGACTGGGATGCTGGAATCCATAACACTGAAAAACTATCCTTTCAAGTTGAGACATTTGTAGCAGGATTTGAAGTCCCATGGGGTATGGCCTTTATGCCAGATGAAAGGATGCTTGTAACCGACCAAATCGGAGATCTATGGATTGTATCAAGAAATGGCAATGATAAGGTTAAAGTTAGTGGTCAGATACCAGCTGTCCGAGCAAAAGGGCAAGGTGGAATGTTGGATGTTGAGATCCATCCTAACTTTATCAATAATTCGTATATATATTTATCCTTCAGCGATATTTTCAAGAATAAATCACATACGGTATTGGTAAGGGCCAAGCTTGTCAATAATACATTGATTAATACTAAAACTATTTTCAAGGTGGATGAGAAATATTATACCAAAAAATCACAACATTTTGGTTCAAGAATTTTATTCGATGATACAGGGTATCTATTTTTTTGTGTGGGAGATAGAGGTGATAGGGATCAGGCTCAGAGCTTAGCAATGCCTAATGGAAAAATATACCGCTTAAATGATGATGGTAGTATACCATTTGATAATCCATTTTATAATACTGAAGGATCTATTAAATCAATCTGGTCCTATGGTCATCGTAATCCTCAAGGTTTGGCGATGCACCCCATTTCACGCGAAATATGGGAAGCAGAGCATGGGCCTAAAGGTGGAGATGAAATAAATATTATAAGAAAGGGGCACAATTATGGATGGCCAGTTATTACCTATGGAAGAAATTATAGTGGTACTATTATCTCAGA
Organism: Fidelibacterota bacterium; assembly: GCA_045569095.1. Taxonomy (GTDB): domain Bacteria; phylum Fidelibacterota; class Marinisomatia; order Marinisomatales; family TCS55. Next base: position 1,573 of record JBJKZU010000061.1, on the reverse strand, counting down.
ATACACTCATAAAAAGGGTATGGATCAACCGATTTTTCACTGGACACCTTCCATAGCTGTATGTGGGATAACATTTTATGAGGGGAATAAATTCCCAGAGTGGAATAATAATCTATTGGCAACATCATTAAAATTTGAACGATTACACCGTGTTGAAATGGATGGTTTAAATATGGTAAAGGATGAAATTATTTACGAAGCCGGAAGTAGAGTGCGAGATGTTGAGATTGGGCCTGATGGTTTAATTTATGTTGCTTTAGAGGATCCTGGACGGATTGTGCGACTATCGCCATATCAAAAATGAATCTTTATCGTATAGTTAGTATCTTATATAGAACCCTATGGCTAATCCTTATTATTCTTATTTTTACTTTTGATCGCTCTAGTAGTAGTAGTATATACAGTACACTTGGATTACTGGTTATTTTAACTATAGTAGCAGTTGTAAGGGCAATTAATTCACGGAATGATTGGCGTCCTATTGCTGAGAAACATTATTTCGAAAATCTGACTGATGAAAATAGCGAGGATGATTGATCACTTTTTATTTGAAATATTTTTTGCTTAAATGAATCTGATTCTGAAAGCAACCCAATTTGCAGCCCTTAAACATTGTGATCAGCGACGGAAAGATGGTAAAACGCCATACATAATTCACCCGATTTCAGTAGCAATGATTTTAGCAGAGATTGGTGGTATTGATGATCCGGAAATATTGTCAGCTGCACTTCTACATGACACAATTGAAGATACAGATACATCTGCGCATGAACTCGACAAAGAATTTGGATCCAGGGTCAGGATAATTGTAGAGGAGTTAACAGATAATAATCAGCTAACATTTTCGCAACGTAAACAAATGCAAATTGATAATGCTCCGCACTTATCCAAAGATGCTACTCTGGTTAAAATTGCGGATAAAATATCAAACGTTTCTGACGTAATAAAAACTCATCCACCGGAATGGGATCAAAAACGATGTACTGAATATGTTGATAGTTCAGAAGAAGTTATCAATAATTGCCAGAAAGTTAATCAAAATCTTGAAAATCATTTTTTCGAATTATTAACAAAATACAGAAAATCTTGAAAATCATTTTTTTGTTCCTATTCAGTAATATGTTTTTATTACATGCCCAGATAAAATTGGACAGCTTGGATAGTTCAATTAAACTTAATGAAAAACTAGTTATTGATGCTGTGATAAGACTCGACAGTCTGAAAAATCTTATAGGATATTTACAAGATTCTTATGCAAGAGAACAATTTTTACTATTAGAACGTGAGGCTGTTATTCGCATTAACCGGGCTGCGTTTGCTGGCATGTGGATTAGTAAACCCTTGACAGGGCAGCGAAAGGACATTCCACAAGGTGCGGAAGTTATTTTTTTCCCCTATTATATTCAGGACTTTATCCGTATATCTTTTAATGATACAATAGGTTATATGAGTTCAGCATTTTATGATCAGGTTGGTTTACCGCCCTATTTTCAAGAGGCTAGAGAACGGGCCTTGATTAGAGAAAAGAATAACCTTAACCTTGAGAATGAGAGTGATCGTTTTAAACGTCGAG
>JBJKZU010000060.1:0-6615 GCA_045569095.1 Fidelibacterota bacterium | reverse complement strand
TTACTATAGTAATATCTAGCTTGCCCTTTGGATAATCTTGCTGTATTAGGTTATTAAGCAGTTCCTGTAGCGTACTAGCTTCATTTCGTACTGCTACCACAACAGATACCCTGGGAAGGTGTTTTGGGGTGCCGTTATTTCTTAAGCGGTGTAGACCGGTAGTAAAGTACAATGTAAATAGAAGGTATACGCAGATACTTCCCCAAAAAAGGTAAGTAAGGATCATTTTAAACCGGTAGAAATATCTTTGCTATGCCAAAATAGATACCTACTCCAAGTATATCAATACTTGTTGTAACAAAAGGGCCGGTTGCGATAGCGGGATCGATGTCCATACGGTGCAGTAGTAGTGGCACCAGAGACCCAAATGCAGTAGCTATAAGCATTGAACTAGCAATACCTAAACCAACCACAAGTCCCAAGTATGGTGATACATCCACAAAACGCATTATCGCAAATAATCCTAATAATAAACCATATAGAATACCTAGTATCATACCCACCCGGATTTCCTTGAAAATTATGTTGATGTTGTTGCCCACATTTACCCTGCCAGTAGCTAAACCGCGAACGACCAATGTTGATGTTTGTGTTCCTATGTTTCCACCCATTCCAATTACTACCGGTATAAATGCAGCCAAGGCTAGGGTTCCCTGCAAGGTGTTATCAAAGATACCTATTACAGCTGCGGCGCAAATACCACCGACCCAACTGGCGAAGAGCCATGGTAAACGGCTGCGAGCATTATCCCAAGAAGATTTCATGAGAATTTCTCGATCTTTACCGGCACCAGCCATTTGTAAGAAATCCTCAGTTGCTTCTTCCCGGATGACATCTACAATTTCATCCACGGTAACTATTCCTAGCAATTGATCTTCTTGGTCGACAACAGGAACAGCTAAATAATTATATTGAGAAACAATTCTGGCAACCTCTTCCTGGTCAGTTTCCGGGCGTACTGTATGCGGGGATCTAATCATGATAGCCTTTAGTTCAGTATCTGGCGGTGTTGTTACTAGATCACGTAAAGAAATAACACCGACCAACCTTTCTCCGTCATCGATTACATAGAGGTAAAATACCATCTCAGAGGATTCGTGATCCTGCAATACATTAATTGCATTCTTTGCTAAGGTATTTTCGTGTAGCGTAAATACATCAGTATACATGAGTGTACCAGCACTGTCTTCTGGGTAGCCCATAATTTCTTCGACTTCTTCTTGTTCTTCACTTTTTAATAGATCAAGAATAGCCTGCGACGCTTCTTCATTGATTATACTAAGGATAGATGCCTGATCATTTGAGCTGGTGAATTCTATTAGGTTTGCCACATGTTGCGGTGTTTCATTTTCAACTAATCGTTTGATTATTGATTCATCAAGTTCACCTAAAAATTCACCGGTGTGTTCACAGGGGCGCATTATTGTAAATAGTTCGTTTTGTTCAATTTCACTGAAGAAGCGGAACAGCAAGGCCATATCAGCAGGGTGGGTTTTTTCGATCAACTTAGTCAAATTGGTATTTGCCTTGCGCCGTAAGAGACGGCGAAAAGTATCCCGCAGAATCATAATTTCATTGCTGACCATTTTTTGTCTCATGCCACCACTCCTGCAACTTTATTTAACCGTATAAAACCAGCCCACAAAGTAATAGCGGCCAGAGCAAGAAAAATAGGTGATACATGATTATTCCATAAATAGTATGGTTCGATAGCGTCTGAATAATTTGTAAGGAATAGAGCCGTACCATTATTTATGCTATGCAGGATTAGACTAGTTAATATTGAACCTGTTTTCCATGCTAGATAACCAAGAATTACACCCAAGAAATAGATTTGTATAACCCACACTGGATTCATATGTATGAATGCAAAAAATAAGCTGGTTATCAATACAGCACGAGTGATATCCTGCCACGATTCTTCCAACAGTTTTTGTAAAAAACCTCTAAAAAGTATCTCTTCACCCAACGGTGCTAATATTACCACAGTTATTGTTAATATTAGGCCAATAAGTGTAGAGTCTATGATAAGAATATCTGATAGTTCAGTCAATACTTGTTCGTGTCCAAATGCGTATGCTAGGATGCGATCCATCTCATCAACTAAAGGTATCAACCCCAAGGATATAAGTACTACGCTAAGAATAACTGGAGAGCTTATTGCCCGGATACGAAGCCGGCTAAGAACAGGCTCCTTTCTACTGATTAAAAATAGTAATAGGGGAACAACCATGAAGCCCTGCCCGACAAACAGAGCGGTATAATTATAGAAGTTTTGGTTATGCTCGTTTGATTGCAAAGTGCCTGCCGCGGCAATAATTGACGCTATTGCCAGCGAGGAGAGCACAGAAAAGATAACTACTCCAAAGGCTAGTTTGACTGAGACAGTTTGGTTCATTTTTCAGTTCAGATCCAGGTTTATCCATTTCTGAAAAATTACGGTTATTGCCCATGAAAGGAAAGAAGTTCAATGAGGTGCGAAATTACATATTATTTAAACAATATAGCATTATACTGCCTGCGACCGCAGCATTTAGCGAGTTCCCAGATCCGTTTGCTGGTATAGATAAGGAATACTCGATATGCTTACTATTTTCTTTCGATATACCATGGGCCTCATTGCCAATAACCAGAACCCAATCCCTAGCGTTATGATTAAAATCGACAATAGACATGCCTCGGTGATCAGCGCCAATGATTAAACAATCTAAACTTTTAAATTGACGTAGATTGCAATTTGTCACCATTTGTAATGAAAAATGTGCGCCCATACCGCCACGTATTACTTTTGGATTGAAGGGGTCAGCGCAATGTGGTGACAACGCTACCTGTGTTGTGCCGAACCACGCTGCAGATCGTAATAATGTGCCAAGGTTACCAGGATCAGCAATTTTATCTAAATAGAGCCAATTAGATACTATGGTTGCAGGTAGTTCCGTTATCTTGGGCAATGAACAAACAGCTACAATACCTGATGGAGTCACTGTTTGGGCGATCTGTTTCATAGTTTTTTCATCTATGATCTCTGGTTTCAGTATTTTGTTAAACTGATTAGATATTGATTGATAATCAACAGATTTTTTAAATTTTTCAGTGACGAATATTCTGTTGATTATTGCTTGGGCACGCAAAGCAGATCGAATAATACGCAATCCTTCAATCAAATATAGGCCATTTTCATTACGACCTTTTTTAGTAGATAGCCTGGACAGTTGTTTGATGTAATTTTTACTTGTCATCGTTTGTAGACCACCTTACCATTTACAATTGTAAAACGAACCTTTACACTGGAAATTTGTGCCGGATCAATTGTACTTAGGTCCTTGGATAGAACCGTGAAATCAGCCATATATCCCGGCGCTATTTTCCCAAGATAGGATTCAGCAAACATACTGTATGCAGCCCAACTGGTAATGGAGGCAAGCGCCTGGTCTAGGGTCATTCGTTCATTTGACTGCCACCCTCCAGTTGGCCACCCACTGGTGTCTTGCCTGGTAACAGCTGCGTGTAGACCTAATAGTGGACTTGGAATTTCCACCGGCGCATCGGACCCGCCGGAGATAATGCTACCTGTTTGTAATAGCGATTGCCAAGGATATGCTTCATGAAGGCGTTCTTCACCCAGGCGTTCATCTATCCAATACATATCGCTGGTACAATGTGTCGCTTGCATAGAAGGGATAATGCCCAAGTCAAAAAAACGGGGCAGATCATCGCTGTGGATGATTTGCGCATGTTCAATCCGGTTTCTAGAATTTTGGCTTCCGGTTCGTTCAAATATATCAAGCGCAAGTCGGTTTGCTCGATCGCCAATACAATGGATCGCAACTTGAAATCCCGCGGCATTGAATTGGCTTACCTTCTCAGTTATTTTTTTCTCATCCGTTAAATTAAGTCCTATATTTTTTGGATCATCTGCATATGGTTCTAGTAGCGCCGCGCCGCGGGAACCCATCGACCCATCAAAAAAAATTTTGACAGTACGGACGGAAAGAAATTTATCAGTAATATCTGGGCCTTCGCTTAAAAATTCCTGATAGTCCACAGAGTTGTTATTCAACATGACGTTGACACGGATAGTCAATTGTTCTTGTGCAATTAATTCTTTCAGTATGTTAACTGTTTCTATATCTGTTCCAGCATCATGAACTGCAGTCAATCCAAATTCATTTAATTTTCTAACAGCATTTATTATTTGTCGGCGTTTATCATTTTTACCATTATCAGGAATAAACTTTTTAATCAAATCTATGGCATTATCAATAAATACTCCAGTTGGATTGCCACTGTTGTCACGGAGAATTTTACCACCTATAGGATCCTCTGTATTACGGTCTATACCGCATATGGATAATACATTTGAATTCACCCATATAGCATGTCCATCTATTCTATGCAAATAGACCGGTTGATTTTCTGCCACCCTATCGAGACTTTCTTTGTTGGGATATTGTATTATTTCCCAGTCATTTTGATCCCAACCACGGCCCATTATCCATCGTTCAGAACCATCATACTCTTTGGCAACTATGCTGGTGATTTCCGCTACACTTTTAGTTCCCACTAAGTCAAGTATCTCCATGGCTTTACCATACCAAAGCAAGTGCAAATGAGAATCCATAAAGCCAGGATACACAACACCCTTTTCTAGATCAATTATTATATCACCAGGCAAATCCTTACCAATAGAGGTGATTTTCCCATCAGTACAGGCAATTGAATTTGCTTCTGGGAAGGAAGGTATGAAGCAATTATTAAACACGGTTACCTTGGGTTGATCACAACTAGTCATGAAAATAACTGAAAATACAATAGAGAACTGTTTTACAAGAGCTACGTTCTTCATTTGATTTACCATAGGAAAATAGTATGATTATTGGATTGAGAAAATGGGTGATTAATAATGTTTCTATTGAATGACCTAAGGAAGCCCGCTAATTTCTTTATGACTAATCATTATAATTATAATATGTCCAAAGGTGTTACACCCCAAAGTAAAGATTATGCTACCTGGTATACTGATGTAATTATTAAAGCCGGATTGGCTGATTATGGCCCTGTGAAAGGCACCATGGTCATCAAACCATATGGGTATGCATTATGGGAAAATATCAAAGGATCGCTGGATTCCATGCTTAAAGCCACAGGTCATGAGAATGCCTATTTCCCGCTCTTTATACCAAAATCATTCTTTGCGAGTGAAGCAGAGCATGTTAAAGGATTCGCCAAAGAATGTGCGGTGGTGACTCACCACCGACTGCGTATCACTGCTGATGGAAAAGATTTAGAAGTTGATCCAGATTCCAAACTTGAGGAAGAAGTAATTGTTCGACCCACATCGGAAACAGTAATCTGGTCAATGTATAAAAAATGGATTCAGTCTTATCGTGATCTTCCATTATTAATTAATCAATGGGCAAATGTTGTTCGTTGGGAAATGCGTACGAGATTGTTTTTACGGACAACGGAGTTTTTGTGGCAAGAAGGGCATACAGCCCATGAAACTGCTGTTGAAGCAGAGCAGGAGACCCTAAAAATTTTAGAAATATATAGACAGTTAGCAGAAGATTATCTTGCCCTGCCAGTATTAACCGGATTAAAAACCGAATCGGAAAAATTTGCTGGTGCGGATAAAACCTATTCCATCGAGGCTATGATGGGAGATAAGCGTGCGCTCCAGGCCGGCACTTCGCATAATTTGGGGCAGAATTTTGCGAAGGCTTTTGATGTGACCTTTCAAGATCGGAATAATAAGGAAAAGTATGTATATGCTACCAGTTGGGGAGTGAGCACCAGGTTGGTAGGTGGTGTTGTGATGGCACATGGGGACGATAAAGGTTTGCGAATACCACCAAAAATTGCACCAATTCAGACTGTGGTAATACCAATTGTAAGGAGTGAGAAAGACCAGGTGAAAATAAAGGAATATGTGGACACTTTTTTAGATGATCTAATAGATAAAGGCGTGCGTATGGAAGTGGATTGGAGTAATAATTCACCAGGGTTTAAGTTTAATGAATGGGAGATGAAGGGTGTTCCTATCCGCTTAGAAGTTGGTGCACGAGATATGTCTGATGAAAAGGTGATTCTTGTGCGGCGCGACAATGGTGAAAAACAGGCCGTTCAAGTGAAGGAATTGATAAATATTATTCCAAAAATGCTAGCCGAAATTCAATCATTACTATTACAGCAAGCGAAAGATTTTCAAAATGCCAATACAAATAGTGTAGATAATTATGGTGATTTCAAAAAAATTATTTCAAATAATGGTGGCTACATTCGTTGTGGTTGGGACGGCACTCCTGAAACAGAAGATGCTATAAAAAATGAGACCAAAGCCACCATTCGCTGTATCCCTTTTGATAGTAATCCCTCTGGACTGACTTGCATTTATTCTGGTAAAAAAGCTCAGCACGAAGTTGTTTTTTCCAAAGCGTATTAAAAAACCCCACACATGATTATTCACTCGCCAGCAGTGGTTTTAAGACGCTTTTCTTATAGCGATACAAGTATAATTGCCCGCTGCTTCACGCAGGAAATGGGGAAAATAAGTTTTATGGTTCGCGGTGCAAAGCGTAAAAAATCACCCCAAACTGCTTTCTATGAACCAATGAG
>JBJKZU010000059.1:0-25024 GCA_045569095.1 Fidelibacterota bacterium | reverse complement strand
ATAATTATTGCCCTTTTATCTACATGTGTTATCTTCTTTGCAACTGAAGCGGTGCCCATGCCGGCAGTGGCACTATTAATTGGCCTAGTACAATTATTTTTCGGCATTACTGATTCGAGGAATATTGTCGGAACATACGCCCATGATGCTGTATGGTTTATCGCTGGTTCCCTTGCTCTTGGAGCAACGCTGGTAAAATATGGTTTGGATAAACGAGTGGGTATGCTGGTTATTAATTTGGCTGGTACAAAAACACGTATGATAGTTATTGGAATTTTACTGGGGACTGCAATACCTACAGCATTTGTAGGAGAGCATGCTGTGGCTGCAATGTATGTTCCAATTGCCATGGCACTGTATACACTTACGAACAAGTCTACGCCTGCACCTAGATTAGGCACATTACTTATGGTTACTATTGCAGTGGGTTGTATGATAGGTGGCCCAATGAGCCCCACAGGTGGCGCTAGGAATGCCCTGATGATCGGTTTCCTAGCAGATTATGGAATTGAAGTATCTTTTATGCAATGGATTTCCATGGGAGTATTCTATACAGTGTGTATGTCTGTTGTAATGGCATTTATCCTACCTCTATTATTTAAGCCCGAAGTAAGTGATTTAAGCGAAGCTGTTGGGCTTATTAAAAAAGATCTCGATAAACATGGTGCCATGACTGGTAAGCAAAAGCTAGTAGCACTTATAATGCTTGTAGTTGTGGTATTGTGGATTGTTGATAAATCAGTAACAAGAGATATCCTAGGGTTTTCATTAGGACTTGGTGGCGTTGCCATATCTGGTGCTGTGGTTTACATGTTATTGGGTCTGACATCTTGGAAAGACTATGAAGATAAAGTCAGTTGGGGTGTTATTGTACTGTATGCTGGCTGTATAAGTTTAGGAAGTGTATTTAAAGCAACCGGTGCTTCTAGCTGGTTTGCTGATCAAATTATGAGTCTTGTAGCGCCTCTTGGTCTAGATTCAGGGGTCGGACTCGTTATATTAGTTGGTGTTATTGGTGCTATTTTAACCAATTTAATGAGTGCTGGTGCAACTGTTGCTGTTATTGGTCCTGTAGTTTTGGATATGGCAATAACTGCAAACACAAATCCAATACTTGTAGGAGTTGGATTAGCCATCGCCACATCAATGGCCTACTGGCTTGTAATTGGAACACCGGCCAGTTCAATTGTCTACGCAAGCGGACAACTTGAATCAAAAGATTTTATTCGTATGGCCAGTGTCGGCTGGCCGGCAGCACTGGTCGTGCTGGCAATAATGGTAGCTGTCTACTGGGTTGGTATTCTGGGTATTAATCCACTAGGCTCTGGTTTTTAAAGGTATAAATTATGGAAATTTTATTTCTAATTATTGTACTTGTTGTCCTGGCTCTAGCAATCTTTTCAAGTAGAAAAGAACAAGCTTCAGAAGCAGACAATAGGAAAGATCAGATTCGTCAGCAAAAAGAAGATTATGCTCAAGAAGATGTGATGACCTATGGCCAAGTTCAAGAACGTCGTGAAGATTTACTCAACGTTCTTGATGAAAACTTGGGTGAGAAGCCAGATCAACGAGATCAAATTAAAAAAATTATTAATGATTGGGCCGATCTGAAGATTAAAGCATTTCAAGACCGACGTTCCTGGGTTAGAAACCCAGACAAGAATAAGGCCAGTTAACTTCTCACCACCCCACTCAATTAATAAATATCCTTTCTGTCCTACCGCTAATAGCCGTTAATAATACATAACTTGTTGAAGCTATAGCCTGCGCAATATCTTCAATACGGATGGTCTCAGTATCATTCTGACCAAAAATCAATACTTCATCTCCTACACAAACATCGGCCTTACCAAAATCCACCATAAACTGATCCATACATATGCGACCTGCTATAGGGTAATTTTTTCCTCTAAGACCTATATATCCATCAACATACCATGATCGCGGAAAACCATCAGCAAAACCAGTCTGAATAACACCAATAATTGTATCCTGTGGTGCTTCCCAAACGCCGCCGTAACTAACTTTTGTACCAGCTGATACTTCTCTTAAAGCAACCACAGGTCCCTTGAATTCCATGACAGGTTTTATTGGCATATCCATGGGCACTTCGTCCGAGGGAAAAGCACCATATAATAACATACCAACCCGTACCAAATTAAAAGAAGTCTGGGGCATGTTTAAGACTGTTCCGCTATTTGAAAAGTGTATATGTTTAATTTTTATGTCCAATTTTTTAGCCGCCTGTAATACTTGATTAAATTGTTCTAACTGGTATTCAGCATAGCTTAATTCACCTTCATCTGCAGTGGCATAATGACTGTAGATACCATCGCACTTAAGATGTGTATTGCTTTTAATCTGCTGCAGGATATTTACCACTGAATTAAATGGTATACCAAGGCGCGACATACCAGTATCCACTTTCAAGTGGAATTTTGGACTGGGATCCGCCTCAAAAAACAAGGGTAAATCTTCTAGCGAAGAGAGATTTAATGTTATATTGCGTGCAGCAGCTTCTGATAACATGTCCTTTGTTGGCCTGCAAAAAACAAGGATGTCCTCTTCTATCCCAGCAACCTTTAACTCTAATGCTTCTTCAAAAGTGAAAACGGCAAAATGATTCACACCTTTGGATCGCAGGGCTTTGGCAACATTTACTGCACCATGACCATAGGCATTCGCTTTCACTACAGCCATAATTGGAATCCCATTTAACCGCTGCTTGATCAAATTATAGTTGTGAAATAGGTTTTCTATGTGAATAAAAGCTTTAGGACCTACCATGATCAAGAATCGAAGTTTTCCAATAGAAATACTTTCAAATCTTCAAAATTATTGAATATTTCTGAACAACAAGCCATTATCCAGCCACTCAGATCAATTAAAGGAATCTGATTCACAAGATAAACTGGTACATTATGCTGAAAAGCCAAAGTGACCTCACCATGCGTACCAGCACCCTTAAACACATCTGTATTCCATAGACAAATAATATAATCCACTTCCTTGGTCACTGCTTTGATGTCTCGCTTTACACATAGACGTATAAATTTCCGATATCGTTCAGTGTCCGATTCTTTCCAAATCCGGTAGTCAGCGGAATTTTCTTGAAGCATAAGTAATCGTGATTCTTCTACAGGGTCTATTACATCATGTCCTAAGTTATTTGATAACCAACTGGTCATATCTAAACGCCAGCCAGAGCCTTCATCCACGGCATATTCCATCGCTCCAGATAAATAGGCAATCACTGTCGAAGTGTCTTTTTTAAAAGCGCTGTATTAATAGTAGTCCAGACCAATCCAATTCCTAAAGGCGTCAAAAATAATTTCCAGTCAAAATAACCATTGAAAATCAACCCTCTGCACCAATTTGATATCATACTTGTGGGCAGATTTTTCAGCACCGCACTAATTCTAAGTGGGTAATATTCAAATTCGAACAATAGTTCTGAACAAAAAATAATGAAAAGGAAAATAATAAACGTAACAATAAAAAAAGTATTAGTTCTATCGGTCAACAAAGAAAGTGTAATCAATCCATTACTTACAATGAGTCCAAAAAGATTTATTGCGACTAAATTATAAAATAAATCCAGCATACTTAAGGAAAGATCCATGAGGTAGAGAAAAATTGTCATGGCAACCATTGAAAATATTGTGGCTTCGACCAGTGCCGTAAGTAATAAAAATCCGACAAGCTGTATTTTTGATAAGGGAGTTAGTGATAGTGTGATCAAGGTTCTTGAGTTGATTCGCGAGTCAAAAAAGTCACGGTAAATAATTGGTATGATCATGATGGTATTAACAATCATAACCAACCCGGGAAATAGCCATTTCTGGTAGGAAAATTTTTCGATTGTTTCCATAAAAATATTTCCGATCCCTACGGTCAATGCCAAATGAATTAGGATAGGCAACACAACTACAAATGTCAAGGTTGTAAACATTCGACGGCGGAATAACCACCAGCGGCGCAACAAGAAGGCCTGTATCAATCCAGTCCCCTACCCGCAAATTCAGAATCCAGGAGATCTCGCAGACTTAATTTTTTAATTGATAGATCTTTCATTAATTCGCCTGCCGCTTCATTTAATACATGAAAGAACACAGCTCTTTCACGGCCATAAAAATGTAATGTATTACCTATCTTTGTTGGTTTTACTACTGTGGTAACTGCTGCGAGTTTGTTAAATAATTGTTCAGTCAGATTTACAAACTCAATTTCAAACTGGTGATATCGCAAGGTACTCTCCAATAATCTGTCAAGGGTACCATCAAGGATAATTTTCCCCTGCTGCATAACCAAGATCCTGTCATTGGCCTGTTCGACTTCCGGCAAAGATTGGCTGACGTAAATTACTGTCTTTTCACCGGCTAGTCTACGAAGCAGATCCCAGATTTCCCGTCCGGATCGTGCATCCATAAAGGCGGTTGGTTCATCAATTATTAATATGGAAGGATCATGGATCAGCTCCCGTACAATCATAGCTTTTTTCGCATTACCAGGCGAAGTAATGCTAGCCTGTTTCTGCAGCGAATCCATAAAATTTAAGTCCGCTGCAAATTTTTTAATACGACTGGTAATGGTACTATCCTTGATACCATAGACGGATCCAATAAACCGAATATTCTCTTCGAGAGACAAAAATGGATCCAAATCCGAATTGAAGGGTACAAAGCCAGTATACGACTGTGAATTTATTCTGCGTTTAGTAGAATCAATACCATGTATAAAAACATTACCATAATCAGGATTCTCAGTACCGGCAAGCACCTTCAATAAAGTAGATTTTCCAGCATCATTTTCTCCAATAATCGCTACCAGTGACCCACGCTCAATCCCAAATGACAATCCAGCCAGGATTGTTTTATCACCGGCAAGCTTCCCCACCTTTTTTAATGTTATACTTGCCTCCATTACGTTCAGTTCGTCATTCTGTATTTAATGTGCATCAAACCAGCTTATACCATTTCCACAGTCTACCACCAGCGGTACGGTAAGGGGCAAGGCATTGACCATTTTATCTGACACCATCTCTTGTAGTGCCTCAATCTCTTGCGCAGGTACCTCGAACAAAAGTTCATCATGGATTTGCAAGACCATAGATGCGTTATACCCATCATTTATCAAGGTTCGATGAATGTCTAGCATGGCAAGTTTGATCATTTCTGCTGCAGTACCTTGGATAGGCATATTTATTGCCATTCTCTTGGCTGCTTCTCTTTGAATATGATTTTCGTTATCAATATTCCAAATATTTCGCCGGCGACCCAATACAGTTTCAACATATTTTTGATCCTCAGCCTGTTTAATCGTTCGATCCATGTATTTGCGGATACCGGCATACCTTTCAAAATAGGTATCAATTATCACTTGAGCTTCTGATCGTGGAATTCCCAATTCCTGGCTCAAGCGAAATGCTCCGGCACCATACATAATACCAAAATTCACTATTTTTGCAGTTCGACGCATCTCTGGCAATAGATCCTTAATGCCAACACCAAAAACATCACTGGCTGTACGGCTATGAATATCCTCATTCTTATTAAATGCTTCCATAAGTGCAGGATCCTGACTCAAATGGGCCATGATACGCAGTTCTATTTGAGAGTAATCAGCCGAAAAAATTAACCAGCCCTTCTTTTGAGCTTTAAATGACTTACGGATTTCCCGCCCCTCATCTGTACGAATTGGTATATTCTGAAAATTGGGGTTACTGCTTGATAATCGGCCTGTAGAGGCAATGGTCTGGCCAAATGTGGTGTGAATACGGCCAGTATCAGTGTTAACCAAAGGAGGTAAAGTATCTAAATATGTATTCTTCAATTTATTTAGTTTCCTGTAATTTAGAATCATACCAGGCAGTGGATGTTCATTACGCAGTTCTTCCAATACCGATTCTGCAGTTGACCGCTGTTTCACTTTACGCAGATTCAATATATCGAATAGTATATTGGCCAACTGCTGTGTAGAATTGATATTAAATTCTGTTCCTGCTTCCTTTATAATTCCCTTTGAAAGGTTTTCAATTTTCTTACCTAACTCAAGAGACATTTTTTCAAGCATTTCCTTTTCAACATATGTGCCCTGATACTCCATATCGATTAATACACTTAGCAATGGTAATTCTATCTTTTTGAAAAAATGTTCCAACCCGGAATCCTGCAGCTGTTTTTGGAATATCTTAGTTAGCTGCCAAGCGATATCAGCATCTTCCGCTGAATAAAATCCCGCTTTGTCAAGTTCAACTTCAGTCATACTAATCTGGTTCTTCCCTTTTCCGATCAGGTCCTCAATTGGCACCATCCTGTAATTCAAATATTCAATACTTAAATTATCTAGTTTATAAGACCGCGCTTCAGGCTTCAATAAGTGTGCAGCAATCATTGTATCACATACCAGTCCCTGCACCTCAATTCCATGACGTTTAAGAACCAGCATATCAAACTTCACATTTTGCCCTGTCTTTGGAATCTCCTTATTCTCCATAATTGGGCGGATTATTTCGATTACGGTAGACAGATCATCATCGCCAAAATAATTTTTTTGTTTATCCTTGTACAATATCGGTATATAAATACCACTATTTTCTTGGGTTGCAAAACTGAATCCTACGATTATATTCTGCATCGGATCCAGAGCATCTGTCTCAATATCAAAGGCAAGTAAACTATCCGATTTTACAGAATTGAAGTAATTCTTTAGATTTTTTACTGTTGTAATAATTTTATAATTTTTATCTGATTTATTTTTCGTGGATTTCTTTTCTTTTGCAGAACTAGGTAATTGGTTAATGAGCGCGTGAAATTCATATTTAGTCAACAATGATTCCATTGTCTCAATATCCATATCCTGTCTAACTAATTCTTTGATTTCTCGGTCCAGCGGTACATTGGTCACTATTGTCACCAAGTCTTTACTTAGGAGGGCATTATCTTTTCCTTCCAGGAGACCTTTCCGCACTCTTTTATTCGTAACGCTTTCCGCGTTTTCCAGCGCTTCTTCAAGGGTGCCATAATCATGGATAAGTTTCATCGCTGATTTTGGACCCACACCAACTACGCCAGGTATATTATCAGATGAATCACCCATTAGTCCAAATAGATCCACAATTTTTTCAGGTGGCACACCCCAACGATCCTCTACGCCTTTTGTGTCATAAATTTTGTCTGGTTTGTTCCGAGTACCCGGCGCAAAAAGAAATACATTGGCATTAATAAGTTGCATAAAATCCTTATCCCCACTAACAATAAACACATCCAGATCTTGTTCCAGACCATGCTTCACCAAAGTACCAATAATATCATCAGCCTCAAAACCTGCCTGAGACATATATGGTATCTGCATGGCTTCAATCAATTTCCATAAATGCGGCAATTGTTCCTGCAACTCTTCAGGCATTGGGTCCCGTGTCGCTTTATAATCAGGATATTTCTTGTGGCGAAAAGTTTTTTCTTTTCTATCAAAAATTGCAGCAACATAATCTGGGTTTTCTTTCTTGAGTAATCTAAAAAGCTGATTTAAAAATCCAAAGAGTGCACTAGTTGGCAATCCATAACTGGTTATCAGTGGATTGCGAATCATGGCAAAATGTGCCCTATAAAGCATGGCATAACCATCAATTAGGAACATTCTCTTTCGGGATGTTTTCTTTGCTACCATGGGATACAGAAATTACCATGTCGACTTAGCAAGCTCAACTGTCAAATTTATCCTACGAGTATGTTGAAATTGATTAGGGCGTTATGGTAATATGCACTGACAGATTTATAAGCTATATAGCATGATAAAAATCACAGACAGACTATACATTAATGAGTCCGAGGTAAAAGAATCGTTTATCAGATCATCAGGCCCTGGTGGCCAACATGTAAACAAAGTTGCTACAGCTGTCCAGCTACGTTTTAGTGCTAAAAATTCTGAGAATATTTCTGCAAAAGTTTATAATCGTTTACGTGCCATTGCCGGTTCGAAACTAACCGAAGATGGTAATTTGATCATCGTATCTCGTGAGCACCGTTCACAGAGTCAAAATCGGCGGGTCGCACTTGACAAATTAATATCTCTTTTGAAGCAGGCGACCAAAGAACCAAAGCATCGGACGCCTACTCGCCCTAGCCAGGCCAGCGTAGAAAAAAGGCTGCGTAACAAGCGTTTTCAAAGTCAGAAAAAAAAGTCCCGGCGCAATATTGATCCATCAGCAGATTAATTATCTTCTGGTTGACAGTTTCTTTCAACCAAATATTTGACTGTGATCCTAATTTACTAGCGACTGGTTTGTTGCAATAAAATCTTATAATTTATAATCGAATGTTAAACCGATTTGCCTGGGGTCACCATAACTAAGCCACAGTTTATCTGGATAGTCTGGTGGAATTAACCCAAAATAAAAGCCTCGAATTGCATATCTTTTATCAAAAATATTTCGAGCCCAAAGTGTGATAGTGGCTGAGTCAATAGTTTTACCAATTGATAAATTTATTAGAAAATATGAATTCGAAATTTGGTTGTGACTATCTGAAAAATAATAATTGTCCTTATAAGTCAAGTCTGTCCGCGCAAACAATCCAGATTTGTCCCGCCAATTGAATCCAAACGATCCGGTTAATTTGGGAGCCATAGCTGCTGCTCTGTTTCCACCAATACCAATAGTTGTAGAATCCATTTGGTATGAAAATTCTTCTACCTTGGTATCCAGGTAACCTAGTGAAGCAGTTAGACGAACATTTGATGTTATTTCATGATCATGATTCCACTCTAGACCACCAAGCCATCCTGAACCTGCATTTGATGTAAAATAATAAAAACTGTTGGGATCTCCGGATACTTGCTGACTGGAAACAGACACTTGTTGATCTTTTCTATTACCAATGAATAATATCAGCCGATCACTGTAATTATTCATCATTCTTTTGAAACCCAATTCCAAATTTTGAATATATTCTGGTTTAAAAGGTCTATTTTTTTTCCCTAGTAACGGCTGCTGATTTACGCCGCCAGATTTATATCCTTGGGCAAATGAAAGGTAATAACTTGTGAATTGATCATCCTGATACTGGAATGCTCCCTTAAATCCCAACATGCCGTGCTCTAAATCAAATTCAACAGATGGTAAAGCCGCATCATACCCCAGATAAGTCCCGGTATAAATTATTTTGTTGGTTTCATAACGTAAATTTCCAATCAATCTTAGTACAGGAGAAAAATGATAAGCATACTGTGCGTATGCTGCCAGTACATTAAAATCATAAACACCTGTACCCTCTGTTACTAACCCGCTAAAAAGGTAGCCAGAAGCATTATCCTGTTCTTTGAGATGTTTGTAGTACCCGCCAATGATAAAAGAACCAATGGAAGCCCTTAGCTCTTGCGTAAGTGATGACCGATTTTTTTCATTACTATCAAAGAATTCATAAGACCATCCTTCCACTTCAGGGTCAAAATTATGATTATTATACCAGTAAGTGTCGTCTGCCCAATCACCATCATAACTGTGAACAAGATTAGTTTCAGAATAGGATGTGATACTTGTGAGATCTATTTGCTCAAATAAACTTAGATTTGCTCGCAGAGAAAAAGCCGTTGATTTCTGGCTGTCCCGGCCTTGGTCATTTGAATAGGTCGTAAAATCCTGATTATTATCAGGTGCCCAGGCATCATAACCATTATCTAGGTTCGCAATCATAGCGGTTCCAACAAGTACTAATTTTTCATTAGGTTGATATTTCAATTTTGTCCGTAACAACAATTCATCCCGTCTGTTCGAATTAGTGGTATTCTTGGATATATTTTCTCGAAAACCATCCGAATAATTTTTCAAACCACTCACTCGAATGCTCAATCCCCTAATAATTTTTGCATTCCCTACTAAGCCAAGTCTGTAGTGATTATCTGATCCATAGGTTGCTGTCAGGTTAGACTCAAAACTTTCTTGAGGCATCGCAGACCACAGCGTAATCAAACCAGCCATGGCATTAGGACCATACACAGAAGATTGGGGTCCTTTAAATATTTCAACCTGTTTAATATCATGCATTATTCCAGCCATACCAAGCCCACTGAGATCAATGTCGTCCAGTACAAATGCCACAGAAAAGTTGGGCGGGCCTTCACCGAAATAATGGCTACGTTCACCTACACCACGTATTTGGAAATATCGCGGCCGACTGGTTCCACCTGCCCAATTCAAATTGGGGATATAATCTGTTAAAGATTGAAAGTGTTCTGAACCATTTTCTTTTATATCCCGCTTCGTAAACACAGTTACACTGGAAGAGATCCGTTGCAGCGTTTCTTCTGCTAGACCCGCGTGAACGATAATCCCGTCAATATCAATTACTTTTTCCTCAAGTTTTACAACCATTTTGTTTATTGCAGTTAATTTTATCGTATGATAACCGATATGAGAGAATTGAAGTATTGATCTCTCATTTACATCCAACTGGAACTCACCATCCGGATTAGTCGATGTCCCTGCGTCTTCCGAAGTAATGTTCACCCCTTCAATTGGTTGTTCTAAATAAGCATCTACTACAATTCCAGAAATCTGGGCATTGATTATGGATGCATAATAAAGGGAAATACAGAGTTTGGTTATATAATTCATTTCCTACGCTGGCATTATCCAGATCAGGTTCAAAGGGTTTATTCTCAGCGGTTCGGTCTGGTTCAGAACAGCACCCCTTGTTTAGCTGTAATTTACATTACAAGCTCTAGTAAGCGAAAGACCAATCGATATTAGAGCTCTTGCTCAGCTAAATATATGTACCTACTTTCTCAGCCTTTAGTAAAAAGGACTAATATGAAAAATGAAATCACCTTTAAAGCAATAATTCTTGGAATACTGCTATCCATGTTAATGTCTGGTGCCATGGCATATCTTGGTTTATTTGCTGGTATGACAATATCAGCTTCGATTCCAGCCGCCGTTATATCCATGGGTGTTCTCGCCCTTTTCAAGCAATCAGATATTTTAGAAAATAATTTAGTACAGACTGCAGCATCTGCTGGTGAATCACTGGCAGCTGGTGTCATATTTACTATTCCAGCGTTAGTTTTACTTGGTTATTGGCAGGAATTTAATTACGTCGAAGTTGCAAAAATTGCTACTGTTGGTGGAATCATAGGTGTCATATTTACTATACCATTGAGAAGAGCATTTATCTTGGTTGCCAAACTTCAGTACCCTGAAGGGATAGCAACTGCAGCAGTCCTCAAAGCTGGTGAACAAGCCAGAACAGGCACTGATGATGAAGCGACAAGTGGGTTAAAGATCATTATTATGTCAGGTCTAGCCGGTGGATTAATGAAATTGGTAGAACAAGGTTTTTCCATGTGGAATATTGTTTTAGAAGGCGCAATAAATGTTGGAAAATCAATATATGGAATGGGTACAAACCTATCACCTGCCTTACTTTCAGTTGGCTTAATTGTTGGTCGCAATATTGGAATTCTCGTCTTGGCTGGTGGTCTAATTTCCTGGGGAATTGCGATTCCAATTTATTCAGGTATAAATGGTTTTGAAGGAGAGCCATTAGATGCTGCCTACAATATCTGGAATTCAAAGATCAGATATATGGGCGTTGGTGCCATGGTTATTGGAGGAATCTGGTCACTTATTAAATTATTTGATCCGCTCATTATTGGAATTAAGACTAGTTTAGAAGCGCTGAAACACAGGAAAAGCGACGTCGATATCCCGACTGAGGATAGAGATATTCCTATTAATTATGTGGGCCTGGTCTTACTAATTATGCTCATCCCAGTTTTTCTATTATATTTAGAAATAATCCAATCAGTATCTATCGCAATCTTACTCACTATTGTAATGGTAATTTTTGGTTTTTTATTCTCGGCAGTTGCTGCTTATATGGCTGGTGTTGTTGGATCATCAAATAACCCTATTTCAGGAGTTACCATAGCGACTATACTATTTACCTCTTTGTTATTGCTTGTCCTTATGGGTGCCGATTCAGAAGTTGGCCCAGCCGGCGCCATCATGGTAGGTGCGATCGTATGCTGTGCAGCAGCCATCGGCGGAGATAATTTGCAGGATCTGAAAACTGGTCATATTATTGGTGCTACACCATGGAGACAGCAAATTATGCAGGTTATTGGTACGGTGAGCGCAGCGCTTGTTTTAGGATTAGTATTGGATATTTTACACACAGCATACACAATCGGATCGTCAGCATTATCTGCACCACAGGCTACATTAATGAAGTCGGTCGCAGATGGTGTATCCACAGGAAATCTGCCTTGGGATTTTGTATCCATTGGCGCTGTTATAGCCATTATTATAATTATGTTGGACATCCGGCAGGAAAAGCGCGGTTCCGATTTTCGAATACCAGTATTGGCCGTAGCAGTTGGAATTTATTTACCAATTGAATTGACAGTGCCAATTTTTATTGGGGGAATGATAAATCATATGGGCAAAAAGACTGGATCATCAGCGGCTTCGGAAAAGAAAGGCTTATTGCTTGCTTCAGGATTAATTACTGGGGAAGCTTTAATGGGTATTCTCGTTGCAATACCAATATTTATTACCGGAAATAAAGATTGGTGGCCAATCTATCCTGGATATGATCTTTTGGGGATAGTCGCTTTTCTTGGCGTAATATACTGGTTATATAGCACGGTTATAAAAAAATGAAAATAAATAAATCTCTGCTACAAAGGCTACCAAAGGTGGAACTACACTGTCACCTTGATGGTTCCTTACGCATACCAACAATCCTAGATCTAGCCAAACAAGATAAGGTTATTTTGCCAACTTCCAATTCTGATAAGTTATCTAAGCTATTGGTTATTGGTAAAACCAGAGGATCCTTGGAAGAATACATAAAACGATTTAATATAACCCTTAGTGTCATGCAAACACCAGCGGCTCTCAGACGAACTACATATGAATTAATTGAAGACGTAGCTAAGGAAAACGTACGCTATATAGAAATCCGTTATTCACCCATATTACACACAAAAAAAGGAATGTCTTTAGGCGAGTCTGTTGAAGCGGTTCGAAAAGGGTTGGAACGTGGTCGAAAAGATTTTGGAGTAGAATCTGGTATTATTGTTTGCGGAATACGCAACATTTCGGCTGCAGCATCACTGAAACTTGCCGATCTAACTGTGCGATATAAAAATAAAGGTGTTGTTGGATTCGATTTGGCAGGTGCAGAAGAAAATTTTCCAGCGAAGGACCACCAGGAAGCTTTTTATATGATTTTGAATAATAATATCAATGCTACAATTCATGCTGGAGAAGCATTTGGGCCTAGTTCTATACATCAAGCAATCCACCACTGTGGCGCACACAGGATTGGTCACGGCACGCGGCTTAAGGAAGATAAAGACCTAATGAATTATGTGAATGACCATCGTATCACTCTTGAAGTTTGTTTAACATCTAACTGGCAGACAAGATCCATTCGATCTCTAAAATATCATCCATTGAAATATTATTATGATCAAGGAATTCGAGTCACATTAAACACAGATAACCGTTTAATGTCCGGCACCACCTTGACAAAAGAATTTTTTCTTGCACATAAATTATTCGGATTCAAACTGCATGATTTTAGAGAAATGATAATTATGGCTATGAAAAGTGCGTTTCTACCTTATGCAGAGCGAAAAAAAATGATTCGCAATATAGCTGATGAATTAGAGCAGGATTTCAATTTAATGCCGGAGTTTATTGAGCTAAAGAACTAATTTTGATTCGTACTCAATGCTGAATTACAGAAATTTTCTCAAATCGTGACTCTGCACTATCCCTATAAATACTTATTAAGTAAACACCTGTATCAGCCCATCTACCTTTACTATCTTTTCCATCCCAATAGGCCTGATACCCATTTACTCCTGCGCTACTAACCACAAGCGTACGGATCACTCTCCCGGTAACCGTCATTATCTTACAGGCGCTCTCATCCATTAAGCCATCAATTACTAATGGCGAACTGCTGGGTAAATGATATGGACTGGGGAACACCCGTGTTTTGTTATAGTTATCCTTCCGGTCTGCAAAAGGTATACGCAATACACTAATTCCCTGACTAGTAGCTATATAGGCCAATCCTTCACCATTATTAAACGCAATATCAGCCACTTCATTCGAGAGCAATTGACTATTATCTCGTTTGAAACCTTTTATATCCGGCCAATACGTTGATCCTGATGTTAGGACATGCACACCTTGTGTTGGCGAGGCGGTCCAAACATTATTTCTGGAGTCAAGCCGAACCTTTGATCCTTTACCGTAAGAAATATTTGGAAAATATACAAAACCATATTTTTTCACAGGTTCAGTATTTGAGAATTGTAATGTCAGTTGCAATAAACCAATAGGAGTGAGCGCATATAGTATATCTTGATCATTAATCGCCAATGACCAAACAGTATTATTAGTATAGCCAGGATTGATATTAACTAGACCCCATTCTGTAATGGTAGGATTGATTACGCTGCCTTCATAATCCAGATATACCAAACCACCGTTCCGCGCTGGTGGTGTATTCAAATCGTCTTCAAATGAACCAACCCAAACACGACCAAATGAATCAAACCCAATAGTATTGGGTGTATAGCTTAGTATATTGCCAGAGTTAGTTACACTAAAAGATCCCCAGGATTTATTTTCATCCCTTATCGAAATCGGGTTTCCTCGTGTTGTAGCATAAGCGTTCGCTCCCCAGAGAATACCCGAGGCATCGAATTCAAGATCCTTTACAATCATATATTCATTGGCATAATAGTCCAAAAACGCAGTATCTATCAAAGTGAAATTCTCAGGATTATCTATATCTATTATAATTATACCGCCTCCATGGCGACGTGGTTCAGGGTAAGTCCCACGAATAGCGCAATACAGTAGACCATCTTGTCCCTGTTCCATATCAGCTACAAAACCACCAAAATCAACAGGTATATAATCTACAGCGAATCGGAATTCATTATAAGTTGATGTAAGAATTATCTCATCAGATTCAGCAATATTTCGCCAGCCCCAAGACTCTTTAATAGAAAGACCATACTTTGAACCAGCAACAAGCCGACCATCATTTAATACAGTTACTGCAGATATCTGGTTTGTCAGCGGTGCATTCGGTATTTCTCGCATTAATGTTTGATTGTCTTGATCAATCAGTGTAATACCTACCTCTGATCCTGCAATTATTTGACCATCAGGCATTTTGGTTAAACACGTAAATGAATACTTGGAATGCACGTCCAACTGCCAATCAATTGCCGTATCACCCAATTTCATGAATTTCCGGTCAAGTATACCCCAAAGGAATCCATCTGAGTCCTGCGTTAAATCAATGAATTGTTCTGTATTAGAAAAATAATCCCAAAGTAAAGTTAATGGCGTCGAAGTATTTGGAGTTAAATGGTATACATTCCTTTCATGTACCAATAATATGTTATTGCCATTATCATGCAAGCTGCTGATATTACCGCTCAATGCTGTGTATGGCTGTATCCAACTCGTTGGATCCTTCAGATTTGATCTTCGCCAATCACCAACAAATAATCCTTGTTCTGTGGCCACCATAACCTCATCATCCCAGATCTCTATTGCATTTATTGATTCAAAATCTTTCGGCCAATTGCGATATACATCACGATAAATCCAATTCTCATCACGATAAATAAATTCCATTAGGCCCCAATCCTGATTTTCCAAAAACGCGACAAAACCAATAGAATCTGCTATAGATATATCAACAATCTCCGTTAAACCAAAATCAAATTCTGCGATGCTGTTTTTTGTCTTAAGATCGTAAACCTGAACAAAACCGTCTGGACTAACACCGCCAAGCCACAAATAACCATCCTGGCCAATTTCAACCACATTGATCCCAGTGCCGACAAGTTGATCAATAACCGTTAACGTATTAAAGGTTTTTTCATCCTGATCATATATCAGTAAACCGCCATTCGTCCCACAAATAGCTTGCTGTTCAAAACCAGCAATATCATTGATATGGAGAGGTGCAGTATATGCCTGCCACTCGCCTATTCTGGCTTGTCCAAATAACAATCCCAATAGAATAAAAAGGACCAGTAACCGATTCATATCAAATTTGAAAAGGGGTGGGAATAAAACATAATATAAATATGACCAGACAAGCATAGCCCACCAGCTTATTTTCTCTAGATAAGGGTGTGTGTAAATCCTGGATAGGCGGATGCTTTGCTGTGCGCATTAATATAATAATTAAAATACCCCAAACTAACCAATTTAGCGATAATAAACTGAGCGGTAGTAAAGCCAAAAGTGCAGTGCGGCCCACCAATCCTTGACGTTCACCTAACATTGCATAAGCAATGTGTCCACCATCTAACTGACCAATCGGTAACAAATTGAGCATTGTCACTAATAATCCAATCCAACCAGCGAATGCTATAGGATGCAGTAGAATATCCTGGCCATCAGCCAGATTTGGGAACATCATTATAGTGAGAAATTTCATAAGCAGAGAATCCCCTAAAATTATTCCTGCTTCTCCCCCATCAATTTTAATGATCTCTGATAACATGAGGCCAATTATCAAGGCCGGTACAGCAATGACAAAACCAGCAATAGGACCAGCAGCGCCTATTTGCAATAATGCATCTTTTTTATAGATGGGAGATTTTATTTTAATAAATGCACCGAAAGTACCAATAATAAATAAAAATGGCGGTGCCGGTAAAAAGTAAGGCAGTGTAGCATCTACTTTATGCTTCTGGGCAAAATAATAATGACCAAATTCATGGCAACCTAAAATCAGCAACAACGTTAGTGAAAAAGGTACACCAATTAGAATTTCTCCTGGATTTGTAAATGGTTGTCCACCTTGCATTACGGCGCCAGCCATTAATGTCGTTATTACTGTTAATATAAATAAAATCTGATGAGTTTTGGAAATATTTGGTATTCGTAAAATCACACTATCATGGTTGGATACATGAATACGAATATCATTACCCAATTCACTAAAATGACAGTTAATTGGTTCTTTACTCAGGATTCGTTTTATATCTGCAATACTTGTCTCACCCAACAAAGATCCAGTCGTGATCCATTCTTTAGCAGTTGACCCGATTTGGCGTGGGATGAAATAACCATCAAGTTTATTCAACAATTTACGAAATTCAGTTTCTGTCATGTGCTGTAAGGAATAATTGTTTCAATAATACGGTTATATGAAATATTTGGTTCCCAATAATTAGTTTTCCTTTTGTTTTTCTCGAACGCTGGCGAAGTTTACATATGAATATACTGTTATTCTGCTTATTCCTTTCTGCTCTTTATAGCGATGAGCCAAAAGACCTTTTGGCTGTCGATATTCGTCAACGGATCATGAATGATAAACAGATCCGGATCGTCATTCAAATAAATAATAATTCCCAACGAAATATCCGCCAACTTGATGGTTTTCTATTACACATTAATAGTAAAGGGGATATATTATCTGAAAAACGGATCACTTTTTTAGAGCCTGCGGATGGTACCCTACAACCAAAACAATCAGTCTCTAAAGACAAGGTCTTTTCATTAAACCGTCGGCATCCTGACCGTTTTGAATTTTATATCGCTAAAGTACGATTCCCGAATGATTACCGTGTATATACATACCACCCCGCCATAGGCTTTTACCGGGTCGATTAAAATTTAAACCCCAGTGATATATATATCCAATTAGGTGGTAATTCCGTCTCTGCTGTAGAACTTGCAGATACATAGCGAGTAATCAGATCTAACTTCTTCCATAGCGTAATCAATAACCCACTGCTAAAAGAAGGATTGCCTAATGTGGATCCTATGCCAATATCTAACATCATTCGGTTCATTAGTGGAATATTTGAATCCCGTAATCCGAATTGGACATATGCAGCAGTATGGTTTCCATTCAAATCAGTTGAGAATTTTATACTACCTGTTTCCAAGCGAACATGAGTTTCTAGTTTTTCTGTCGCAAAATGCAATGGTGTCTTAATTACAAGATTATAGCCTGATCCAGATGAACCAGCGCTGTCACTTGCACTCCACCAATTAATCCCGCCTGTTATACCAAAATTCCAGCCTTGGAGTAATCGCATATACCATATCATTTCTTTATCACCCTCATCTGCTACTTGGGGATACTTGGGCTTTAACACTTGTTTGCGCTCATAATCTGGTCCACGACCATATTTATCGCTTATATCAAACGGTTTTGATAAATGCTTATCGAGTTTTGCTGCAAGGATTTCAACTGACATTGAATCAATATCTGCTTTCATACTATTGGCCCAAAATCGTGTTTCCTCAATATATTTGTATACAACTGGTTCAGTAATGCCCCCAATACGCATATTGGCAATTATAATTGCTGAAATAACTGGAATTGTATTGTGTTTTGGGTCAGAGTAAAAATTATCCAGTTTTTTAATCAATTCTTTATGCCGCAAGAGGTCCAGAGGATCATCGTAGGCATTTTCTGCCAAAGCTGGCTCTACCTCCCAGGCTTTTAAATAATAATATAATCTTCCATCTAAAAGTCCATTAATATGGGCGGCTTTCACGCGGTAAATCGATTCAGACTCTTGATTCATCTGGATCGCAATGCGGTTCCAATCGCTGCCATCCCAAAAGATGCGGTTTTGCCTCTGGCCGCATAGCAATACAAAAGCAAATCCCACTATAATTAATGGGCGGGAAAACATGACTTACATTATTGCTTTTGTTCAAGGATCATTCTATTAATCCACTCTTTGGAATGACGTATATATTCGTCAATTATATCCATTGGAATCCTTTCACCGAACATATTAGAGATTATTATTGCTGAAGGTAGGGGGATATAACCATTTATCGGATCAGCATAAAAATTATCTAGAACTTTCACTAGTTCTCTGGGTGTAAGATAATCAACAGTTTCAGCATACAAACTATCGGCAAAAGTCTGCTCCATCATCCATGCTTTCAGGTAATAAAATAACCTGCCATCTAATATGCCATTTATATATGCTACCTTCATCATGTAGGTAAGTTCCGGATCATAATCTGCCAATTTCTCTAACCGACGCCAATCACTACCATTCCAAAACAGGCGATCCATTTGCTGTGCCGGTGAGTATGTAATAAATATTAGTAATAAAAGGGTGACTAGTTTCATTGCATTACCACTGTTTTAATATTTACAAATTCATGAATACCAAATTCCGATAATTCACGACCATAACCGGATTCTTTTATACCGCCAAATGGCAGGCGCGGATCTGATTTCACAAAATCATTTACAAAGCAACAACCTGCTTCTAATACCTCCGTGGCGATTTTTTTCCCTTTTTGAAAATCGGTGGTAAATACAGCCGCACCGAGCCCAAATTTTGTCTGGTTGGCAAGTTCAAGGGCCTGCTGTTCATCTTTTGCTGCGATAATTACGGCAACCGGGCCGAACAGCTCATCATCAAAAGCGGGCATACCCGGTGCCACATCCACAAGCAGCGTTGGCGGATAAAAAGAGCCGGGTGATTTAGGAATAATGCCCCCGGTAACTAACACGGCACCTTTATCCAGACTAGTAATCACTTGCTGATGCAATTCATCTCGAGCAAGAATATTCACCATAGGACCAATATCAATAGTTGGGTCAAACGGATCTCCCATATTCATATTCTTGACCTTCTTGGCGACCTTATCAGTAAATTCATCCCGGCATGTTTCGACCACAATAAAACGCTTTGCCGCAATACAACTTTGGCCTGTATTCAGCATTCTTCCTGCAATGCAGGCGTTTACCGCCTGATCCAGATCTGCATCTTCCAATATTACGTATGGATCACTGCCTCCCAGTTCTAAAACAGTCTTTTTCAGCATCGAACCGGCTAATGAGGCTACAGCCTTACCAGCAGGAGTACTGCCAGTAAGGGTCACTGCTTTTACGAGTGGATTCTTGATAACATTTTCAACCTTATCTGACCCGATCACTAAGTTTTTAAAGAGATTATCTGGAAAATCTGCAGCAGTAAATATATCTTCGATCGCCTGGGCACAGCCTTGTACATTTGATGCATGTTTTAAAATACCACCATTACCTGCCATCAGTGCCGGCACTGCAAACCGGAAGACCTGCCAGAATGGAAAATTCCAAGGCATCACAGCTAATACAATTCCAATGGGCTGATAGGACACAAAACTTTTGGATGCTTCTGTTTCAATATCTTTATTGGCCAAAAATTTTTCTGCATTATCCGCATAATATTCACAAACCCAGGCGCATTTTTCCACCTCGGCTATACTTTGTTTATAGGGTTTACCCATTTCTTCACTTATAAGGGTACCGAATTCTTCTTTCCCTTCTCTTAAGAAATGGGCTACTTTTTTCATTCGTTTTGCACGAAACGATAAACTTGTGTTATGCCATTTATTAAAGGCTCCGTGAACACATTCTACTATAGCATTAACTTTATCTTCCGTCATTTCTACAAATGATTGCAGAGTATTCCCTGTAGCAGGATTCACCGATCTAAGTGTCATGAGAGGAATAAAATACTAGTATTTTATTCCTGCTAAATCAAGCATAAAAGCATATTTCAAAGACAATTCTTTATAACGACGGAATCTACCCGATTTGCCACCGTGACCTGCATCCATATTGGTATGCAGGTACAAGACATTTTCACCAACTTTGTATTCCCGCAATTTGGCTACCCATTTTACCGGTTCCCAATACTGGACTTGAGAATCAAAATAACCTGCTGTAACTAGCATATTCGGATAGGTCGCATTATATACATTGTCATATGGTGAATATGTCATCATGTATTCATATTCATCCTTATTCCTAGGATTTCCCCATTCATCCCATTCATTTGATGTGAGTGGTATTGAGGCATCCAACATCGTATTGATCACATCGACAAATGGTACTGCCGCAATTACACCACGATATAATTCGGGGGCTAAATTGACAACGGCACCCATCAATAATCCACCTGCACTGCCTCCCATTGCAAATAAATGCCCCGGATTAGTATAATTATTCTGAATTAAATATTTACTGCAATCCACAAAATCAGTGAAAGTATTCATTTTATGGAACATTTTCCCATCCTCATACCACGGTCGCCCATACGTTTGGCTGCCACGAATGTGGGCAATTGCATAAGCAAAGCCCCGATCCAATAGGCTCAGCCGGGTTGAACTGAATGATGGATCGTTTGTACTGCCATATGATCCATAAGCGTACAATAACAGGTTACCTTGTCCGTTTTTTTTAAATCCTTTCTTATAGACAATGGAAATAGGGACTTTTTTCCCATCTCTTACCTCGGCATACAATCGTTCAGAATGATAGTCCATAGGATCATGTCCGCCAACTACTTCTGATTGTTTCAACAAAGTGGATACTTTCATATCCATATCATAATCAAAGGTGGATCGGGGAGTAATCAGTGAAGAAAATTGATACCTAAGAACATTGGTATTAAATGATGGGTTCACGGATGGATAAGCAGAATAGACTGCTTCACCAAAATCTAGATAATGTTCATTCCCATTGCGCTGGTTAATTACCCGAATTTTCCGCAAACCATCCCGACGCTCACTGATGACCAGGTGATCTGCAAATACATCGATACCACTTACCATTACATCTTTGCGATGAGGTATTACTTCTTTCCAGTTTTGTTTTGTTGTGGCATTCTCAGGTGTTTCCATTAATCGAAAATTCATGGCCTTCCAGTTGGTTACGATGTAAAACTTATTATTGTAGTGTTCTATTGTATATTCATGTTCTGTTTCCCTAGGGGAAAATTGTCTGAATTTCCCTACCGGGTTATCGGCATTTAGGAT
Source organism: Fidelibacterota bacterium (assembly GCA_045569095.1). Classification (GTDB taxonomy): domain Bacteria; phylum Fidelibacterota; class Marinisomatia; order Marinisomatales; family TCS55. The sequence goes on along the minus strand of JBJKZU010000059.1, from coordinate 3,186 downwards.
GTAATAATCGCTAATCAGCGTACTACTGTTATAGATGATAATGTATTTATTTGATTTTGAGCGACCAACACCAATATAGAATGAATCATCCTTTTCCGTATAAACCCGGACATCATCTGTTTGGATTGTGCCCAGTTTATGCCGGTCGATATGTTTTGATAATAGAGTTATCTCATTTTTTACCGTATAGAAAAAAGTTGCATTATCGTTTGCCCAAGCCACTGCGCCTTCCGTTCCATGAATTTCATCCATCAATATTTCGCCTGTTTGCAAATCTTTTATTTTAATCGTGTAGATTCGGCGACTTAAAGTATCAACACCAAAAGCTAAAAATTTATTATTTGGGCTCACAGATAAATTCGTTAATGAAAAATAGTCATGACCATTCGCCCAATCGTTTACATTGATCATAACCTCTTCCGGATTTTCTAGTGATTCTTTCTTTCGACAATAAATAGGGTATTCCTTGCCTTTTTCATAACGGGTGTAATACCAGTAATTATTATCTAAGTATGGGACAGATACATCATCTTTTTTTATCCGGCTAATAATTTCACTATATAATTTTTTCTGCAGATTTTTAGTATGCCCCAGTTGGGTCTGTGTGTACTCATTTTCTTTTTTTATATAATCCACAACTTGCATTGTATGATCATCAGGCCAACCCTCTATATTTTTTGCCAATTTTTGTTTATCCGTTAGACGAATCCAGTGATAATTATCAATCCTTTCTTGCCCATGAAGGGTGGTTTTATAAGGATTTTTCTTTGCGACCGGTGGTTTCATATCATATCTCTCAGTTTGTTTTGCATAATAGTAAAGTACCATTATTATTACCATTACGGCATACCACGTAAAATTTCGATTCATTTTTCTCGCTTTCCTCTGCTTAAAAAAACAAATGGCACAAAAGCTACCAAGAAATGTGCTAAAGCAACAAATTCAGCCACAAGAATATACCATGGCCATGGACCCAAATAATCCAATAAACTCGGCACATGTTCTCCTAATTCGTTAACAGGTTTACCGCAAATCCAGAAATAATTCGCACCAAGTAAAAGATTGGCAATTATTGCAATGATCAAAAAGATATTCATGGCAAGCATCGCTTTCCAGACACTGGTGATGGTTGGTCTCATATCATAAACAACGGTGGCGTAAATCAAGGCTAATATCATACCATGATGAGCAAACCAAAACCGCCAGTATTGAAAATGGGGAAATCCAGCGGCGATATCAGGGGTAATGACAGCCTGAAACATGCCAGATAGACCCCAAAAATACAGTATTTCATAGAAAAAATAACTACGTCTGACCATTACTAGGGGGATAAGTAAATTGGCCAAGCGGCAGAGATGGATGGGTAAATGTAATTTTACATCAAATGTACCTGCGATTAATTCTAAGATTACCCATATTAAGTAACTACCCATCACGCAATAACCAATAAAACTTCCCACTAGGTGCTGTTGCTTCTCGGATAGTTTCTGCCGGGCGTAAATAGGTATAAAAATTATCAGAAATAATGCTACAATAATCGCCGCAATATGACTTGGTCCAAATAATACAAAAGGGTTATACGTTTTCAAGTATTCTGCGACAGAATCACGCATAAATATTCAAGCAGTAAATATTATTCATACACCAAGTTGGTAATGTTTCCTTATTGGTTTGGTGACCTTCCAGATACAAGCTAATCCTTTCGGAAAAATAACAAAATCCCCCGCTTTAATTTTCAAAGTATCTGAACCTGCGGCCACATACACTTCCCCTTCTAAAATTAAACAAGATTCTTCAACGTCATATTTCCATGGGAATTCTGATACTTCACAGGTCCAGATGGGCCAGTTTAAAATACCCATATTATCTATTTCAACATTGGATAATTGCTTAATAACAATATTACTCAACGGCCTAATTCCTTATATAAATTAATATTGGATAACAGGCACATCTTCAGAGTTTGGAGTGCCAGCATAATCTTCTTTCCACCATTTCAGTTCATCCTCCACCCATATGCCATATTCCTCTTCATTATATATCATTGAACCATCTTCCGAATAGGATCGCCAATAACCTGTTGGAAAACCATCGGTATATTCACCTTCTAGAGCATAATTACCATTAGGAAAATACCAAATCCAAGTTCCGTTTTGTTTCCCATCGACAAAAGATCCTTTGATTCGCTGACCACCATTCTCATACCATTCATTAATATCACCAATCCAGATGCCATTATTGAATGTGAAATGATATTCTTTTTGACCGTTATTGTACCAGGCTATTTGTTGACCATCTTGCATTCCGAGATACCAATATAATTTCAAACGATGACTGCCATCTGCGTACCACCCAAGTTCCCACTGGTGCTTCTTGCCTTTGGTGTAAAACACCTCCCTTTTTTTTCTGCCATTCTCGTGCCAAATAGTCAACCGTCCATGTAATATATCATTTTTATAATTCGCCTCAGATAATTTCTTTTTTGATTCATAATATTGTGTCCAGAGGCCCTGCTTTTTATCCTCTAGATAACTACCAGATCCCCGCAAATTTCCAGATTCAAAGTAAGATCGTTCGTGTCCATGCCTTAAATGGTTTGAAAAAGTAATTTCTGATTTTTTCTCACCAGTTGGATACCACCATACCCAAGTACCATGCTGTAACCCAGATTTGAGTGGTCCTTCAAATTCTACCTGTCCGTTAGGATATTCATTATATACCAGTCCCTTAAAGGGAATTTTTGTTTTTGGTAAATACCTCCGACCTTTACTATCAAGGTCTTCTCGAATCACTAGGCTGTCAATATTTACACGGACCTCAGCTACAGCAAATGTCATTATTGAAAATAAAATAATAAGTATTTTCACTTTGCAGAATTAAACAATTTTGACTGTAGGAAATTTATTGTAATGATAAGTGGTATAAGCCAACAACAGCTAAATAAATTAAATAGCTTTACTGCAGTTGTGTACCTTGGTTATCAAAAACAGAATATAGTCTTCCATCCCAAAATTTGAACTCGCGCTCATCAATCAACAATTCGTCTTGATTGGTCAATATACTATATCGTACTCGCTGTAAATGAAAATTACCTCTGATATATGGATCATACCATTTTATATACTTTATAGAACCAGAATTTGAAATATTTTCTTTCATCCATGGCTCAATAACGCTGTACATGGG
>JBJKZU010000058.1:0-25176 GCA_045569095.1 Fidelibacterota bacterium | reverse complement strand
TTGGGAACGATATGGATGATATTTTGAGAAATACTGTGACTATGCAAAATATATATGATAATGATTATAATTTTGCTAAACCACCCCTAAAACCTAACCTGACACTAGTGCCTGGGGATAGAAAAGTGACTCTTTTTTGGGATAAACTAGCGGAGAATTCTCTTGATGCCATTTATGGCGCAGATTTCGAGGGCTATCGTGTATATCGCAGTACCGACCCTGGATTTATTGATCCATACGTTATTACGGATACCTATGGTAATAATACGTTTAATAAACCGATCGCTCAATTTGACTTAATTGATAGTTTAAAAGGGCCCCATCCAATTGGTTTTAACGGTATACAATACGATATGGGCAGTGATACAGGTCTGGAACACATGTATGTTGATAGTAACAATGTTTATAATGGTATGACATATTATTATGCTGTTGTGGCCTATGATAAAGGGTATGACCTTGATTTCTATGAACTTGGATTCAGTGAACAAGAACACCTGTTACCAATAGCGCCTTCTGAATGTTCAATTATCGTTGATCTTGACCGTAAGGGTAACGTAACCAATTTAAGTAAAAATGCTGGCACCGTTGTACCAAATGCGCCTGTAGCAGGTTACATGGGACCTAATACTGCAGCGACTGGGCAAGAATTCGTAATTCATGATTCTGGTGTCGCAACAGGTAGAATAGAAATACAAACAATTGATCCAAATGCCGTTCCCGAAGATGCTACATATTCACTGACCTTTGAAAAAGTTTTTGGCAGTCCCATTATTTATTATTCTATTAAGGATGAACAATTAAAAAATGAAGCATTTATATTATCAAGTGGATATGGATCTTTAGACCAGAAAAATATTGACTCAGCCAGTGTAGAAATAACTGATGAGAGCGGCGCAACAACTTATCAGCTTGGCATAGACTACACCATGGACTATGAAAACGGTATAATTGTAGCAACCGATGGTGGTGCGCTGGTAGAAATGAGTACTTATGTTGCTAGTTATTTCTACTATCCAATCTTAAAAAGTATTTCAATGGCTGGAGAGACCAATAACCCCATTTTTGACGGTATGAAAGTTTATATATATAATGATGATATTGCAGTAAATGAAGATTCTTCGGGCTGGATTGGTTCAAATGCACCTTATTGTTACAGAATTTTTGATCAGAGAGTTCATCCTGCCGATTTTGAAATCATTTGGGAAGGGGATATTGGTGACTCGATTACGGCTGATTATTCTAATCTTCCTTCACCTTTCAGGGTTAGAAATATTACGGAAGATAATGAGGTCACGTTTCGAATCTATGATATTAATCATAATAACCAGTGGGACCCTGAGGAACCAATACTTTTTATGCCTTACTCTGGCTTTCAAACACCCTACATGTTTGTCCAATTCTTTCCCGATTCAGTAATATGTCCATATAATGAAGATGATTTATTGTACGAATACGATACAACTGTAACCATTGCAAAAGGTGATCGATTTAGATTATCCACGTTGAGACCTTTTACTGTTGATGATAGTTATCATTTTACTACCAAAAAATCATGGGTGAACAATGTATTAGCTGCTGATGAACTTGATCATATTGCAGTTGTGCCAAACCCTTATGTTGTAACAGCGCGTTGGGAACCAAAGCATATATATGTATCAGGACGTGGACCAAGAAAACTGGATTTCATTAATCTACCACAGGAATGCACAATCAAGATCTTTACAATGGCTGGGTACCTGATTGATGTGATAGAGCACACCAGCGAATATGAGTATGGAACCCATTCATGGGATATGTTGTCAAAGGATGGATTAGAAATTGCCTATGGACTGTATATCTACCATGTGGATGCACCAAATGTGGGAGAAAAAACTGGGAAATTTGCGGTAATAAAATGATCTGCTGTAAAAAAATAATGATTATTACGGCCTGCTCAGCAAGTCTTTACTGTCAAATAACAGGCAGTGTAAGTAATGTTGGGACCACTGCTGCATCTTTCCTGGATATTGGAATTGGTGCAAGATCTTTATCGATGGGCAGTGCCTTTGTTGCGGTCGCTGATGACCCAACTGCATTATACTGGAATCCTGCTGGTATGGTTAATATTGGAAGACCAACAGCCCATTTTTATCATTCACCCTGGCTTGCTGATATTCGTTTTAATCATAGTGCTTTGGTAGTTCCATTTGACCGATCCAGTACGTTTGGTTTTTTTATTACATCGGTTACGATGGATGAAATGCAGGTACGAACAGTAAAAATACCGGAAGGAACCGGCGAATATTTTTCAGTGAGCAATTTAGCACTAGCTGGTTCTTTTGCCCGAAGTCTGACAGACCGTTTCTCATTTGGGTTAAATATTAAATATATACAAGAAAAGATTTGGCATATGAATGCTGGGGGTTTAGCCGTTGATTTGGGGAGTTTATTCGTCACCAAAAACAGTGGTTTGCGAATTGGTATGTCCATTTCAAACTTTGGTGGAAAAATATCCATGGAAGGGTATGATACTGAAGTTGACTATGACGTCGATGAAACCATGTATGGAAATAATGATAAAATTGATGCGTATTTAAATACGATGGATTGGCCATTACCATTGGTTTTTCGAGCAGGAGTTAGCAAGGATGTAATTCAATCAGATATTCATAAACTCACCCTTGCGGGTGATGCAGTCCATCCAAATAATAACGTCGAGTATCTGAACCTTGGCTTTGAGTACATTTTCCGTAGTATTTTTGCTATTAGAGGCGGACGGGCTTTTCTTGGTATGGAAGATTCGAAACAAGGTTTGACATTTGGTGCGGGCCTAAATTATCAAATACCAAGAGGACCGAGGATTACCATAGATTATTCCTATCGATCCTTTGGTATTTTTGAAAATATTGCTGGTTATTCCCTAAACCTTATTTTCTAGTACATATCATGGCAGCAAAAAAGAAATTCTGCTGGTTTCGGCCACTAGCGGGAAAAATTTTGAATTGGCCAGGGAATTAAAAAAAATAATTGATAATACAACTGCAATTGATAAATCAGTAATTAACCTTAATTCTTATGATTTGCCGCTTTACAAACCTGGGATTGAAATTGAAAATGAAACTGCAAATAAATTGAGTGCGGAATTTGAAAATGCGGACGGGTTCGTTTTTTGTTCCCCCGAATATAATGGTGGGCTGCCACCTATATTAACCAATGCTTTTACCTGGATATCAGTTACCACTGTAAACTGGCGCGATGGGTTTAAGAATAAATATGCTGTCATTGCAACAAGCAGCGCTAGTTCAGGACAACGATTCCTGGTTGCGTTTCGCTCGCAATTAGAATATATGGGTACACTGGTTTTGCCCAAGACTATTACGGTTACTAACGGGCAATCTTTGAATAGAAAATCTGCAGAGCGGACTTTGCTGAATTTGACTCATTTGCTTAGTAAATAATTACTTTAAATAAGGAATAATAAAAAAAGGGGCAATAGCCCCTTTTTTTATTTACGATACCACAAGTATTTAGCTGATTTTTATTTGGCGACCTTCAGGAAGAATTTCCTTGGTCTTTGGTAAGGTGATAGATAACACCCCATTTTTGAATTTTGCGACAACTTTATCTTCATTTAAGTTATCAGGCAGTCTGAAACTGCGATTAAATGAACCAAGTTGACGTTCACGGATCCGATAACCATCAGTGGATTTTTTATTATCAATAACCCGTTCACCTTTAATTGTGATAACGCCATCGTGAATATCTACAGAAACATCTTTTTTATCTAAACCCGGCATATCTGCGGATAAGAAAAATTCCGTTTCTGTTTCATTTACATCGACTGCAGGCAACCAAGACTTCGTTGAAGAAAATCTAGGTAAATCATTGTTAAGCATGCTGTCAAAGATCCGGTCAAAATCAGTCATTAAACTGCTTGTCGGGTTCCATTTTACTAGTGTCATTTAAGACTCCTTTCTTTGTTTATTTAATTGTTCTACACTTTGTTTGCAATATTTATGCCAACGTAACTTTTAGACATAGTTTTCATAGAAAGATGCAAATATGTCACCTTCCGTTAAAATTTTGTCAGGCCAATCTGAAATTTCAGCAGAAAATTGATTTTGGATGTTCGATTTTGGATTAAATATTGTGTAATTTTTCGTTCTTAGGATGTGTCTTTTATGATTGAATTAGCATTATTTGGTGGAAAACCGGTTCGAAAAGAGCCATTTCCAGTATGGCCTCGGATAACTGAAGGACAGAAAGAACAACTTCTTAAAACATTGGAAAGTGATTCCTTGGGTATCGGGAGTGATGCCATCAAAGCGTTTGAAGATCAATTTGCAGACTTCCATGACGCAAAATATTGTATCGCTACAAGTTCAGGAACGAACGCATTGTGGGTTGCTTTAAAGGCTGGAGGCGTTTCCGCTGGTGATGAAGTTATAATACCGCCCTATACATTTATAGCAACTGCATCGGCAGTACTAATGGCCAATGCGGTACCAGTATTCGTTGATATTGATCCTGATACATTTAACATAGACCCTATTTTAATTGAAAAAGCGATTACTGAGCGTACAAAAGCAATCATGCCTGTTCATATTGCTGGTAATCCAGCTGACATGGATCACATTAATGATATTGCTAAAAAACATAATATAACCATCATTGAGGATGCAGCTCAGGCTCATGGTGCGGAGTGGGGTGGTATAAAAGTTGGTGCCCTGGCTGCAGGTGGAATATTTAGTTTTCAATCATCGAAGAACATGAATTCAGGAGAAGGCGGAGCGATTATATCTAATGATGATTCGTTTATGGATGCTTGTTTTGCCTACTACAATTGTGGTCGGCAGCGTAGCGGAGAGTGGTATGATCATCAAATTATGGGTGGGAATCACCGGATCAATGCTATGGCAGCTAGTATATTACTGCCACAGTTACAATCCTTAGAGGATGATATGGCTTTACGCGATATTAATAGGAAAAAACTTGACCAAGCGCTCAACAGTGAAGGATTGGTTACCATAGGGTCTTATGATAAAGCAACAAGAGTGGCCAACCATTTATATTTGCTCAAATATAAAGCGGATTATTTTAATGATGTGCCAAGAGAGAAGTTCTTCAAAGCTATGCGCGCAGAGGGCGTCTACACTTATGCTGGATATAAACCATTATATCGTGAAAAAGTCTTTAATGGTAAAGATGATGATTTTCCATGGTTAAGTGACCTTGATTACGCTGCTACGTCCTGTGCCGTAACAGAATTGATCGCTGATTACCAATCGGTATGGCTCACGCAAAATCATTTACTTGGAAATGATCGCGATACACAAGATATTATCGATGCGTTCGAAAAGGTTACAACGGCATTAAAGCAGGCGCCTGAACTATTTAATTAATAAGCTTAAGGAAAAATTTATGCAACAGTTAGATTTACAAAGTTTATTAGCAGCAGTTGATGTACCTGCGGATTGGATAGGTATCCGTGAAGTAACAGAGACCCATTCTCCGCGAGTTGTGCGGGATGGTGTACCTGAGGTAAATGGTTGTTTCACGACTCAAGGATTGATGGTTGAAGTTTTAGCTGATGGACAATTTGGTTATTATGGTACACCAAATATGACCGATGTTGGTATATCAAATGCGGCAAAAAAAGCATATGCGCAAGCAAAACGAGCCGCAAATCACGCAACCTATAAATTTACCGATGCTGCTCGTCCAGCAAATGTTGGATCCTATCAATCGCCATTTTTGAAGGAAATGGATACTATTAGTCCAGGTGAAATCAACAAAATTCTGTTGGATGCATACACTCAGTTAAAAGTTTCTGATAAAATAGTTAGTGCCCGTGCGATAGTACAGACCATTCAAATGTTATCCCGTTTTGTTAGTTCGAATGGCAGTGATATTACTCAGGATTTCCTTATGCTGGAATTTGACCTTTCTGCAACGGCAGCGGATGGGGCTAATCAACAAACTCGTACCTTTGGAGGTATGAGAGGGACTTGCCGGCAAATGGGTATGGAATTTTTTGATAAATGGGAGTTACTTGTGATTGCTCAAAAGATAGGCGAGCAAGCCATTGAATTACTCGATGCAGATGAATGCCCTACTGGTGAAATGGATTTGGTTATCGCTTCCGATCAAATGATGTTACAGATTCATGAGAGCGTTGGTCATGCATTGGAGATCGATAGAATACTAGGAGATGAGAGGAATTATGCTGGCTGGAGTTTTGTTAATATGGATGATTTTGGCAAACTACAATATGGCTCAAAATTGATGAATATTACCTTTGACCCAACTTTATCATCTGAGTTTGCTTCCTATGGGTATGATGATGGTGGTTTGGAAGCTACCCGAGAATATATCATTAAGAATGGTGTTTTGTTACGAGGTCTGGGAGGAATGGAAAGTCAGATTCGATCTGGTGTGCCCGGCGTGGCAAATTTTAGGGCCAGTTCTTGGAATAGAGCGCCTATTGACCGGATGGCTAATATTAATTTGGAACCTGGAGACTCTAGCTTCGATGAGATCATTGGTGCTGTAGAAAATGGTGTTTATATGGAAAGTAATCGTTCGTGGTCCATAGATGATTATCGCAACAAGTTTCAATTTGGCTGTGAATATGCAAAATTAATCGAGAATGGAAAAATGACAAAAACATTACGAAATCCCAATTATCGGGGTATCAGCAACCCTTTTTGGAACAGTCTAAAGATGGTTGGAGATAATGATACCTTTGGTATTTATGGGACACCGAATTGTGGGAAAGGAGAACCCAATCAGGTCATTCGTGTTGGTCATGCTTCTCCCGTTTGCATGTTTGAAAATGTTCAAGTGTTTGGAGGCGCCTAATTATGGAAAAAATTTTCAAGGAACTGTGCACAGGATTATTTAAAGAATTAAAAAATGATGAATTATTAACACTTTCTTTTTGCGGAGAGAATAGCCAGTTCATTCGTCTTAATAACGCGAGTATTAGGCAAACAGGATTGGTGGATGATGCAACCTTAGGTTTGAAGTTTATTGCGAATAAACGTAACTGTGAGGGCAGCATTACTGTTTCCGGTAATCATGATATAGACATGGCTCGCGGTGCAACGGAAATACAGCGTATGCGTTCCGAAGCCCAGGATATACTTGAGGATCCCTTCTTAGTAATGCCTACAAACACCGGTTCAAGTCGTGAAGTGAAAGAAGCTTCAAGTTTGGAATTTGACGATGCTGTCGATGCGTTATTACCCATAATGCAGGGGGTTGATCTAGTTGGAATTTTCTCAAATGGAAGAATGTATCGCGGCAATGCTAATTCCGTGGGACAGCACCATTGGTTTGAGACAGAATCTCACTGTTTAGATTATTCTCTCGTTACATCAGATCATCAAATGGTAAAAGGGACATATGCGGGCACAGATTGGGATCAGGACGCCTATGAAAACTATGTAGCTCGATCGATTAAAAAATTAGCGTTATTGAATCGGAAGCCTGTACGCGTTGATCCTGGTATGTACCGTACCTGGTTTGAAGCAGCAGCGGTAGCAGATTTTCTTGATATGTTTTCCTGGAACGGTATCAGTGAAGCAAGTTTACAACAAGGCTGTAGCGGTTTTGGAAAAATGCGGCACAATGATCAGAGATTGTCACCAAAATTTACAATTAGTGAGGATTTTTCCTCAGGATTAGTACCCAAATTTAATTCTAACGGAGAAATATCCCCAGAATCATTACCCATAATTTCTAATGGTGAGCTAACGAACACATTGGTGAGTTCACGAACAGCAGCCGAGTATGGCGCGCCAACTAATTATGCTGAAGATGGTGAAGAAATGCGGTCGCCGACCATGGATCCAGGAGATTTGGCGCATGATGATGTACTGAAAGAACTAGAATCTGGTCTATACTTGTCCAATATTCACTATTTAAACTGGAGTGATAATCCTGGTGGTCGAATAACGGGTTTAACCCGCTATGCATGTTTTTTGGTGGAAAAAGGTGAGATTGTAGCACCGATAAAAACTATGCGTTTTGATGATACATTTTATCGCTTTTTTGGAACGGAATTAGAATCAATAGGATCTACAGCTGAAATTATACCAGATGTATTAACATACGGACAGCGCAGTTTAGGAGCTATTACTTGCCCTGGAATACTTACAAGCGAGTTTCAATTAACACTTTAAGTATAGTGGCTATCTATTATGATAAATAAAGATCTTAATCAATATTCTGACTTTTTCTCTGCCTATACTGAATTGCGTATGCAAGAGAATAGAAATAACCGCATATCTATGGTAAATGGAGATGTAATGGGTAATTCAGTTTCATCGTCAAGCGGTGTTTCATCGCGTGTCTATAAGGAAGGAAACTGGGGCTTTGCATCTAACCCTGATCTTTCTGATTCTGCAGTAGAATACGTTGTACAAAGTGCCAGCGATAATGTACGATTTATGAATGACCGTAATAAAATGCAATGCGGATTTATCCTTCCCGACACGTGCGGTCATTATGAAATGGACTTAACTACACAAGTTTCGCGCAATACTCAAAAACAGTGGATTGACTTCCTGAAAGATATTGACAATTACATTCAGAATAAGTATTCGCACCTTACATCTCGCACTATTGTATTGGCAGGTTTGGACATGGAAAAGTCACTATTGACGTCTAGTGGTTCCACATCTTATTCAATGACACCACGGGGTATAATGTATGTTTCGCTAAATATGGAAAAAAATGGCGAACCAATTGAATTAATGGATGTATTTGGCGGCCTAGGGCAGTTGGAAGATCATTTTCTTGATCCAACCCAATTTTATTCTGATATAGATAATCTAGCCGATCATTTATCACGTAAAGCAGACGGTGTTTATGCGGACGCGGGAATGAAGGATGTAATATTAGACGCTGATCTAGCTGGAATACTGGCGCATGAAGCCATTGGGCATACAACTGAGGCTGACCTTGTAATGGGTGGCTCTGTTGCTGGAGAATACATGGGAAGGCAGGTATCCAGTGAATTGGTCACATTAATCGATTATGCTAATTCTGTGGATGGCAAGACCTGCCCTGTACCGGTTTACATTGATGATGAAGGTACACCATCGGAAGACACAGTGATAATCAAAGATGGTGAATTAAAGAGTTTTATGCATAATAAGGATAGTGCCCGACATTTTGAAACAAAACCTACTGGTAATGCGCGTGCGTATGCATTTTCTGATGAACCACTGATTCGGATGCGGAATACAGCAATTGAACCAGGTACTAATACGTTAGAAGAAATGATTGCCGCAATAGATGATGGTTATTACTTAATGAAATCCAGTAATGGTCAAGCAGACTCGACCAGTGAATTTATGTTTGGTGTGCCACTGGGTTATGAAATAAAGGGGGGGGAACTGGGCAACGCTATCAAGGATACAACTATTTCAGGTGTAGCATTTGAAGTATTGAAAACAATTGATATGATCTCTTCCGATATGACTTGGAGCGCTGGAGGTATGTGCGGGAAAAAACAATGGATTCCAGTAGGTATGGGTGGTCCCGCCATTAAATGCCAAGTCAATATTGGGGGTCGCTAGTACATTTGCGCGACTCCGAAATTCCAGATTATTGTATTGAACAGCTAGTAAAAGCTGGTGCCGATAAGGCACAGTGTGTTTATTCTGCAGGAGAAAAAAGAGAGTTAAATGTGGATGCAGGAGAATTCTCTCTTTTCCGTACTACAGCAAACCACGGTATATCTTTATCAGTGATAAAAGATCAGAAAAAAGGATCTTTAAGTATCAATAAAATTAATCAGGATGATATCGACGAAGCGGTTGTCAACGTATTGGTAATGGCTGAATCATCTATGCCAGATGAGGCATATGATATATCCGAGAATCAGCCAGCTAAATCATTTTCGAAAGGACCTACCGAACCAGAGTTGGATAAAATGTATTTGCGTATGGAAGAATTTATGGATTTTTCCGGTTATTCTTTTCCTACAACAATAATTGAGCAGGCAATTATGGATTTTAGCGCAGGAACTAGTTATTACCGCAACTCAAATGGTGTGGCATTTGATGAGACCGGGGGATCGTATAGTTTTTCAGCCATGTTTACATCTAAAGAAGGAGATGATACATCGTCTTTTAATTCAGCGGGGTTTTCATCACTGGCTATAGATACACCACTGCATAAAGGCGGCTCTATAGAGCGACTATTGAAAGAATCAGCAGAACATGTCAGGACAAAACCAGTACCCGAGAAATTCACTGGTGAAATCATTATTACACCTGATTGTATCATGAATTTTATTGGATTTATTCTTGGTAATATATCCGATTACAGACTGATTGCCGGTACATCACTATACAGGGATAATATTGGCGAAGCAATTACTAATGGGCTTCTAACCCTGCATTCAATGCCACTTTCGGATGATCTATCCGGTGGATATTTTGTAACTGGAGATGGCTATGAGGCAGGTAATGCCACTATTATTGATCAGGGAATTTTGAAGACTTTTCTATTGAGCTTGTACGGGGCCAATAAGACCGATCTTGAACGGGGACCAAATTCAGGGGGATCATTGGTAATAGATCCGGGAAAAACAGCACTGGATGACATTATAAAATCTGTACAACAAGGCGTATTATTATCCCGCTTTTCTGGTGGAAGCCCTAGTGACAATGGCGACTTTTCTGGTGTGGCTAAGAATAGTTTTTATATAAAGGATGGAGAAATTCAATATCCCATAAGTGAAACAATGGTTTCAGGAAATATTGTGGATATGTTTAATAATATTGAAAATATATCTAAAGATATTGTGAATTTTGGTGATGAGATTTTCCCTTGGATACATTTTGGTGGTATTACTGTATCCTAAATAGAACAGCAGGATACTATGGTTTCTTAGAACTAATTAAATAAATTCCTGTTTCTTCCTTATAATATTTTTCCAACGATATACTTATAAAACCTGCCTGGTCAAGAATCGACATAATGTGTTCGGGTTTTTCTAATGGCCCATTTCCATGACCACAGGTATCACCAACAACAATATCATTTACAATGATAAACGAACCATCTGGATGCAGGACTCGGCCGACTTCTAATAATCCATTTTTATAATCTTGCCAGTGATGTAAGGAATTGATGGCTGTTGCTATAGTAAAAGATTCATGTGGGTACGGTATTTTTTCCGCACATCCTTTCTTAAACTCTAAATTCGTATAGCTTTCATCTGTTGTTTCCCGAGCGATGCGAATCATGGCAGCTGTAGGGTCGATCCCAATCACTCTACCGGAAGTGCATATTTCAGCAGCCAATCTGGCTGCTTTTCCGTTTCCGCAGCCAATGTCCAAGAGTATATCGACATCCCCTAAAATAATATTAGTAATGGCAAGATTATTGGAAATATGGTCACCATATTCCGAAGCGTACCACACTGCCGTCTTTTTATCCCAGGTATATTGTTTTGTTCCATGATCACTATGATCATGTGTTTTATTTACAACCATTTACATTAATTATAGTACTATGAATAGATTATGTACAAACAAAAATACTAATGTGTGCCCGGGACTGGATTCGAACCAGCACATCCTAAAGGACACTAGACCCTGAACCTAGCGCGTCTACCAATTCCGCCACCCGGGCGACTAAATAAGGAAAAGATTTTAGCGGGTTCTACGGGATTCTTGCAAGGATTAAACTTGTGTGAGCCGAGGGAAAACTCGTATCTTAATATTTAAATTATTAACATGGATCGTATACTTGTTGCCAAAAATAAAAAAGCGTATCATAACTTCCATATTGTTGACCGCTATGAGGCGGGCCTAGTATTAACTGGTAGTGAGGTTAAAAGTATCAGGGAAGGAAAGATGAGTTTGCGGGAAGCCTATGTATTGGTCCGGGATAGAGAAGCGGTATTAATCGGCTCTCACATTAGTTCCTATTCTAGTACAGGTTATAAGGGGCATGACCCGAAGGCTAATCGTAAATTATTACTTAAAAAAAGAGAAATTCTTCATCTGAAACAGAGTATTTCCAAAAAAGGACTTACTGCAGTACCCTTGGAAGTATATTTTAATGAAAAAGGATGGGCAAAGATAGTTATCGCTACCGCCAAGGGGAAGCGCCTATATGATAAAAAAGAAGCTCTAAAAGAACGGGATATTAAACGTGACATGGATCGCGAATTGGCAAAACATAAATGAGTTTTCCTAGCATAGATAAACAACTAATACTGATTCAGCAAGGTGCTGAAGAGATCATACCGAAAGATCAGCTACGGGATAAACTAGAACAATCTCGAAAAAATGGCCAACCGCTGATAGTGAAATTGGGATGTGACCCCAGCCGTCCGGACTTGCATATTGGTCATGCGGTTGTCCTGAGGAAGTTGCGACATTTTCAGGATCTAGGTCACCAAGCAGTACTGGTTATTGGTGATTTTACGGCTATGATAGGTGATCCATCTGGAAGGAATAAGACACGACCTCAGCTCACACTGGAAGAAACAAAAGTTAATGCGAAGTCTTACATTGATCAGGCTAAAGTTATTCTCGATATAGATTCTTTAAAGATCTGTTATAATTCGGAGTGGTTGAATGCAATGAATTTCAGCGATGTAGTTAATATTGCAAGTAAATATACTGTCGCAAGAATGATGGAAAGGGATGATTTTAAGAAACGATATAAATCTGAGACTGCTATATCTATTCATGAGTTTCTCTACCCATTGGCACAGGCAATGGATTCTGTCCATCTTGATGCGGATATAGAACTAGGCGGCACAGATCAAAAATTCAATTTACTTGTTGGTCGTGATCTACAGAGGGAACACGATCAAGAAGAACAGGTGATATTGACAGTCCCATTGATCGAAGGTACTGATGGTATTGACAAAATGTCTAAATCCTACGATAATCATATAGGTCTGACTGATACGCCAGAAGATATGTATGGGAAAACAATGTCCATCCCGGATACAATGATCGAAAGGTATTTCTTGCTGGCCACTAATGCGGATGATGTGGAATTAAAACATATACAGTCACAACTTGCTGATAAGAATATCAACCCTCGTGAATTAAAGCGAGAATTGGCCCTGAAAATCGTTACAATGTATTATTCAAAAGAAACAGCCGCGCATGCAGAAAAACATTTTGATCAGATTTTCATTCACAAGGATATTCCTAATGATATACCTGGAATTAAACTAGATAATGATGTTGCCCTCGTTGATCTCATTTTTACCCATAATCTTGTAGCAAGTAAATCAGAAGGACGGCGCCTAATTGATCAGGGAGCGGTGAAACTAAATGATCTCAAGTGCAGTGATAGAAACCAGATTCTTAAACAAGGTGAAGAAATAGTTATAAAAGTGGGTAAGAGACGGTTTCTAAAAGTCACATAAATTAACTCAATAGAAATCAATGGTAAATTATTAAGAAATGGTGGTGATTCCTGTTTCCAAGGAAACTGAAAGCAGGTAAATTAACGTCCCATTATTCATTATAATCAAATATTTTAGGAGAAAAGATGGCAGAAAATTTAATCGAATTCACGGATAATAATTTTGATAAAGAAGTTCTGAAATCAAATCTACCAGTTTTGGTTGATTTTTGGGCAGAATGGTGCGGTCCGTGCAAAATGATCGCTCCAATCGTTGAAGAAATCGCCGGCGATTACGCTGGAAAAGTAAAGGTCGGCAAGGTAAACGTCGACTTCAACAACCAAGTGGCAATGCAATATGGAATACGAGGTATTCCCGCATTGCTGGTTTTTAAAGGTGGATCAGTGGCTAACCAGATTGTTGGTGCTGTTCCAAAAAACAACATAACTCAAATTCTAGATGAGGTTATTTAAATATTAATCGATATGAACCGGAAAGTCATAATTATTGGATCCGGACCAGCAGGTCTCACCGCTGCAACATATGCTGCCCGAGCCAACCTGGAACCGTTGGTTTTTGAGGGTAGTCAACCTGGTGGTCAATTAACCATTACCACAGATGTTGAAAATTATCCCGGATTCCCTGAAGGTATACTTGGACCAGAGCTGATGGATAAATTTCGTGATCAGGCCAAACGCTTTGGTGCAGAATGTCATTTTAAACATGTTACCAAGGTTGATCTTAGTGACCGTCCATTTAAGGTGTGGGTTGCAGATGAAACCTATACCAGTGATACCATTATTATTGCGACTGGAGCTACGGCACGTTTATTGGGCCTGGAATCTGAAACAAGACTAATGGGTCACGGCGTCTCAGCATGTGCAACGTGCGATGGATTCTTTTTTAAAGATAAAAAGGTGTTTGTTATTGGTGGTGGAGATTCTGCTATGGAAGAAGCGAACTTTCTTACAAAGTTTGCGTCAGAAGTGCAAATTGTACATCGTCGTGATGCCTTAAGAGCATCAAAAATCATGCAGGACCGCATAATGAATAATCCCAAGATCACTATACAATGGAATACAGCACTTGAGGACATAGAGGGGAATGAAGCTAACGGTGTAAGCGGTGTGAGCTTGCGGGATACGTGCACAGATGAAGTTAGACAGGAGCCTTGTGATGGTGTATTCCTTGCCATTGGTCATGTTCCTAATACGGAATTATTTGATGCAGTGCTGGATCTTGATGATCAAAAATACATCCGTACCATTGATGCCAGCAGCAGAACTTCCATTGCCGGAGTATTTGCTTGTGGAGATGTCCAAGATCATGTCTATCGACAAGCAATTACTGCTGCAGGAACTGGTTGTATGGCAGCTATGGATGCAGAAAAATATCTGGAGTCCTTAGCGGCTTAGTTTTAAACGAAGACTTTCCAGTTCATAACTCACAATATGGAGGTATGAACAATGAATCAACGAGCCACACTGATTTACGAGCTTAAGAACCTTAAAAAGGTATATCAGCAGCAACAACCTGTTATCAGTATAGGTCGATTACAAATCCATCGTGGTACTATCTATGGCATATTAGGACCAGTTGGATCGGGAAAGACAACATTGTTAAGGCATCTTGCAGGACTTGAAGCTCAGACGGAAGGTATCCTGATATATGATAACAATGAATTCGAGCATACTTGGCTTGGTAAAATCAAAGTACCGCAAGAAATACATTATGTTGGTGAATATTTAGTCAGCGTGAAACAAATAGTAGAACAAGTTATCAAATCAGTTTATCCAGATAAATCAAGTAGAATAATAAAGAGGTATTTCAGAGGGAATGTCAGCAAGAAGATTCTGCCTCTTCCTCTAAAATTCTTGTCACCCGGTCAAAAAGCATGGTTTGATTTGGTTCTTGCCCTAGAGAGCGATCCCAGAGTATTAATTCAAGATAATTTTGCCACCTTGTTTGATAATGATATGGAATACATTGCCCGTAAGGAATTGAAAAGGATGAATAAGGACTTGGGAACCACCGTTATATTATCATCTATAAATGAGAATGTGTTAAAAAAGTTTTGCTCTGTGCTGGTCTATCTTGAAAACGGACATATTTCAAAAGTACGATCTGGACAACTTAAAAAACATCGCCGTGATCATTCAAAAAAGTAATGAATTATGCTTTTATCAATCATTAAAGACGGTTTGCAGTGATTTTTATTTTCTTTACAAACCTGTATAGCTAGCCTTACTTTAAATGGATAAGTATTAGTATATATAGCTTTGAAGCTTTTAGTTAGAACCAGAGATGACAGTGTATTGGCTGGTGTATGCGGTGGCTTTGGAAAGTATTTCAACCTGGATTCCGCACTAGTAAGGCTTTTATGGGTGTTCTTTACAATATTTGGGGGTTCCGGTGTTTTGGCCTATCTGGTGGCCGTCTTTATTATCCCAGATGAATCAATTGCCAAAGATGTCACACCCCGGAGGCTGACAGACGGGATTAATGATAAAACGATATTATGGGGTGTACTATTGGTGCTGGCGAGTATTATCCTTTTCTTTCAGCATGGTAATTTTATTAACTTGATTTGGAGTTATTTCTGGAACAGTGGTATAAATGTATTAATCGCATTGATCATTATTTTTGTGGGTGTGTATCAATTATATCAAGAACGGCAAAAGATATCAAGCATGTTTGGTTTGGGCTCAGAGATGCCACTTTCTTTATCAGAAAATGATAAACAACTTACTGGTATTTGCGGTGGAATTGCAGAGTTAATCGGTATGGATTCTACAATCATACGGTTTTTTTGGATTTATGGAACTATTATGAGTGCAGGGATCGGATTGATCATATATTTTATATTGACCCTTGTCTTACCTAAAAAGCATGCAGAGGTTAGTAGAAATGAATAAAAATAGGTTTCAGGATATTAGCTCTAAGTTTGCCAAAAAGTCCATTTTGGTCGTTGGTGATATTATGCTGGACTCATTCATGTGGGGGGTGGCTGAGCGAATATCACCAGAAGCTCCCGTTCCTATTGTTACTGTAGATGCAGTGACTCACTCTCCGGGAGGCGCTGGAAATGTTGCCTGTAATTTATCCAAATTATCGGCAAAAATTCGAATTATTGGCTTGGTTGGTAATGATGCTGAAAGTGAAATCCTAACCAATAAACTCCAAGATGCAGGCGTGGATACTAATTCCATAATCAAGGATAATTCCAGACCGACAACAGTGAAGATTAGGGTCATAGCGCATAATCAACAGGTTATTCGCACCGACCATGAAAACATCGGTAATATTCAAGAAGAAAAACTTAAAGAAATCGGGAGTATCTTGAATAATGTTTTAACCGAAACGGACGGAATAATCATTGAAGACTATAATAAAGGTCTTTTAACAATGGAATCCATAGCGCTAATACTAACTAAGGCAGCCGCTCACGATATACCAGTATACGTTGATCCAAAAAAGGAAAATTATTTTGCTTATCAAGGAGTGCGTCTGTTTAAACCAAATATGAAGGAATTTGAGACGGCTCACAGTGGAGAACATGACTACAAAGATTTCAAAAGTTCAGGTATAGAATTGCGAAAGAAACTAGGCACCGAAATTCTTATGATAACCCGAGGAGAGCAGGGTATCAGTCTCTTTTCTGATCAAGGAATGCATACTATTGAAACTAAGGCCCGTAAAGTGCATGATGTCTCAGGTGCAGGTGACACAGCCATCAGCGCTTTTGTTCTCGCGGACTTGGCAGGCGCAAGCATTCAAGAAGCCGCCCAGATATCCAATTACGCAGCTGGCCGTGTTTGCGAAGAAGTAGGTGTAGTACCAATTACACTAAAAATGCTCGATGAAATCGTCGAGCATTACGATGATCATTAGTTTATTATATATACAGTACATGGCCGCAATTATTGCCAAAGCTAATCTCGGCCGCCAAAATCCACTATATAATCGTTATTGCAAGTGGGTGTTCACCTTTATTAGTATTCATTATCTTGTTATTTGTCAGCCCAGTTCCAGGCATGATCCATTTGACTGGATCATATACAGAAAGCCTGGCACGATCAGATCATTTACACAAGGATTCTCTTTCATCTATATAGGGACTCAATCTGCTGGTATCTATCGTTATTCCATCTATGGGGAACGTTTTGAAGCACCAATTACCCGCGCTCAAGGACTAGCAAGTAATGAGATTTCCGCCATCCACTTTGATAAAAGAACAGGGACCTTATGGGCAGCTACTGATGAATCTCTGGATTACACCTATACCAGAGAAGGTAACTGGTCAAGTAACAAGTTGGATAATTATAACCTACTCAGTGGCGTCAAAATCGAACAATTGGGTTCGAGCGAAAATTATCTTTGGGCATTGGCAGGCACATTATACCTCAAACTGGACCGAGTATCCGGTATCTTTTTGGGGTCTATGCCTTTTCCTGATGAAATGGAAATCAATTGGTCCAGTGGCCCTATACGCTATGCTGAAGGAATTAATGACCTGATAATGGAGTATTCTGTAATGGACGGCTGGCTACTTAATCTTGATACGTTCATTAGTCCATTTGGTAAATCAGTTAGGGCAACCACTATTTACAAAGGCAGTACGAATGCACTATGGGTGGGTACTGATAGCGGTATTATTTTTCAGGGAGATCCCTATATGAAATCATTTTACCCGCTTACATTTGGGTTAGCCAATACGGATGTTCAGGCAATGACGGATGGATTTCCATCCTGGGTCGGCGGAAGGATCTTCCCCGGTGATCCAGGTGCGGTGACCCTTGTTGATCCTGAACATGGATATTTTACCTGGTTTGAGGGAGACATTGCGATTAACGTTGACCAATTAGAAGTTTTTGGAAACTGTAGTGTAGGTAATGAAATATGGTTTGGTGGTCAAAGCGCGATTTATATATATAATCAGAAAGATGATTTTTGGAGGACCTTAGGTGGGGCTCGGGGATTACCGGTTGGCAGGATCAAAGCCCTCGAACCCGATACAAATTTTGTCTGGGTCGCATCATCGTATGAAATCAAAAAAATGAATATCATGACGAAGCGATCGGAGGCATCAGTAGTAAACAGCTCATTGCAAAATCATTATATTCATGATATTGCATTAATCAATAATAAACTTTGGGTTAGTACAGAATATATGCTTTTTTGCTACGATATTAATTCTGAAACACTGCTCCCATATAGGTATGTCGGAAACGCAGATGCGATAATTGAGCGTATTGAACCAATGACCAAAATTTTTGCTCTACATGCCGACGAAACAAAATTATACGTGGGTACAAATCAAGGAATTATCGCATATAATATTGTAAATTCGTCTTGGGAACTAATTGCAGAACCGACAATATATAATAATGATTTTGTAAGAGAATTAAATGTCTATAAAAAGCAATTATTTATTATTACGGATCGAGGAGTGATCAGATTACATATGAAAAATCAATCTCAGCGACAATATAATTATCCATTTATTGGCAATGTCAATGACCTTTATGTAACGCGTGACAGGTTATGGTTAGCCACGGATAATGGGTTAATACAATTCTTTTGGAAAAAAGATTTATAATGAGACGCTATATCAGTAGTTTATTTTTTGTATTCATTTTTTTTGGGATTGCTCTTTTTTCTCAGGATCGGGTCCGAAAAGGAAAAGATTCCAAACGCAATGTAGATCAATTTAAAGTAAATGCATATCCGGTCGCTACTGAAGGCGATAATATTCGTTTGCTTGTATATGGTTTAATCCCTTACCATTCATTACAATTTTTAAAGTATGGAGATGGCTTCAGCGCTGGTTACGAAGCCAGTCTTGGCATCCGAGATAAAGATGGAAATCAAATCGACCATAAAACATTTCAATCCACGGTAGCTGTTGGTGATTATGTTAGTACAATTAATCGATCTTCTCGAGAAGTTGTCATGGCTGAATTTATTATTAAAGCCACTGAATATATGATTGTTGGTGAGTTGATTGATGAAGACACACGACTCAAAGGCATTGTCCGTGAAAAAATTGATATGACTGGACTATTAAATCCGTTGGCAATTTATCCGCCATTTATCATTGGTGAATACCCTGGCAATTGGGGATTTGAAGAAAATAAAATTCCAGTATCTACCAAGGATATTAATCATAAGATTAAGGAGTTTCCTTTATTTTTATCTGGTAGGATAAAGCCGGGTAATTTTACAATGAAGGTTGTGGCAAAAGATGCAAATAAAGATATATTTTGGGAAGATGAAATAAAACTTTCTTCTGAAAATACAACGTTTATGCGCCGTATCCTGATTGATCAAAAACCTGATGAAAATTTAACTATGGCAATTGATGTAACAATTACTCAAGAAAATAAGAGTGATTCAAAGGCAATAGAACTGCGAATCCGGAAACCAGGCCTTTCATACTTCATCAATAATGTTGATGAGGCACTAGATCAGATGCGCTATGTTGTTACAGATGAAGAATACAAACGTGTTAAAAAGGCAAAGCGTAATGAACGGGAAAAACTATTTTATCAATTTTGGAAAGACCGCGATCCTTCACCAGGAACTGTAGTAAATGAATTGATGGATCAGTATTATTACAGGGTGAGTTATACGAACGAACATTTTGCAGCTTTTGACCAAGGATGGAAAACTGATATGGGTATGATATATATTCTTTTTGGGCCACCGGATGATACGCAACGGTCATTTGTTAATAGCAGTCGCTATACGTATGAGACATGGTATTATTATACTATAAACAGAAATTTTACTTTTTATGATGAAAATGGTTTCGGAGAATACAAACTATCCACCCCATATTACCGAGGAGTTGGTTGGTAATATCCACAATTAAAACTACTTATTTTAAGTGATAGATCGCTTTTCTCATAGCGGTCTATCCAGTTATGAAAAATGTCCAGCCCAATTCCGAATACGATACATTGATCGTGTTGTGAAACAAGATGAAGGTATCGAAGCTTTTATGGGTAAGCGGGTTCATGAAGCATTAGAATTTCTTTATAATAAAATACTAGCTGGACGAATTCCAATCCTTGACTCAGTACTTGATAAATATGATGCTTTATGGATAGAACATTGGCACGATCGGATTTCCGTTGTAAAACGAGAAATATCCATCGAACAAACCCGCCAAATTGGAGTTGGATGCCTGGCCAGGTATTACCGAAACTATTATCCCTTTGATACACCGGTGATACATAATGAACTGGATATAAAATTTTCTATTGATACTGATGGTACATACAATTTACGAGGAATTATAGACCGTGTAGACCAATACGAAAATGGTAAATATGAGATCCATGATTATAAGACATCTGGCCGAGCCATGAGTCAGAATGAAGCAAATAAAGATCGCCAATTGGCGCTTTATCAAATAGGATTAACAAAAATATTTCCCGATGTGCAGGATGTAAAACTGGTATGGCATTTCCTGAGGCAAGGAATACGACGGGAAGTAGTAAAAAATGCAGTAGATCTGGTTAAATTAACAGATAAAGTCAAAGCGTTGATCTACACCATCAGGAAAAAAGAGAGTAGTGACGGACAGTTTCCCGCCAAAGAATCAATATTGTGTAATTGGTGTTATTACTGGGAAGAATGTCCCACTAAGAATGGTAGTAATCCGTATGTTCGCTAGTCACTTCCAGAGATAGAAGCAATAGCCGGAGTTGTTTTTTCCAGCATTTCTTGGTGCAAATGACCATTAGTGGCTAATAAGTGTTGGTCATGGATCGAAAACACATTACCATCCATTCGGGATACTTTTCCGCCGGATTCTTTGACTAATAATATTCCGGCAGCACTATCCCAAGGATGAAGGCCGATTTCCCAAAAACCATCTGCTTTTCCGCAAGCCACATAACATAGGTCCGCAGCTGCTGATCCTAGGCGCCGAACCCCATGACTAACGTGAGTGAACTCTTTGAATAAGTTCATATTCGTTTCCCATTTGGCATCATGTTCATAGGCAAATCCAGTGATTAGTAATGCATCAGCGATTGTTTTCGTTGTGGCAACTTGAATGGGTTCGCCATTACAATAGGCACCTTCATCCCGTACGGCCCAAAATAGATTACCTGCGGGTAATTCAGAAACAACGCCAAGCAGTGGTTCGTTATTTTTCATTAGAGCTATGGAAACGCAAAAGGGAGCAAGACCGTGTACAAAATTGGTGGTGCCGTCCAGAGGGTCAATGACCCACTGATATGCTGAATCTGAAGCAGTTACCCCTGATTCCTCTGCAAGAATACCGTGATCCGGGAAATTTGTAAGAATATCTTCTTTTATAGTTTGTTCTGCCTGTTTATCTATGTTGGTTACCAGGTCAGCAATACTTGATTTAGTTGACACCACTCGATCCAAATCCTGGACCTGCATGATGAGCTCTGACGCGTCCCGGGCAGCTGCCTTGGCTACCGAAAGCAATAGTCTAGTATTTTCCACTAATTCCTACTGGAAAGAAAGATGATCCTGGGATAAATAAACCATGGTCATGGATGTGGATTAATCATGCTTTATAAGGTAAATGATCTTTAGCAAAATATTCTGAAGTAATTTTTTTAAGGGTCCCTGTCAAGAATAACACGCCGATCAAATTCGGAATTGTCATTAGGCTCAACGCGATGTCACCAAAATTCCAGACGAACGTCAGAGGTAGAATGGCACCCATAAAATTAAAAAACACGTATACCCACCGATAAGGTTTAATTGCCTGAGGACCAACCAAGTATTCTATCGAACGATCTCCATAGTAACTCCAGGCCACCATTGTGGTGTATGCAAATAACAGAACGGCAATATTTACAATAATACTACCAATTTCAGGAGCAAATGCAAAACCATTACGAAATGCTTCTCTGGTTAATTGTGCACCTGTTAAATCTGTTGATTGAAGTACACCTGTTGAAAGTATAGCAAGGCCAGTCATTGTACATACAACTATGGTATCAATGAATGGTCCCATTAGTGCTACAGCACCTTCACGAGCAGATTCTTTTGTTTTTGCGGCAGCATGAGCAATGGGGGCAGACCCTTGGCCAGCTTCATTTGAATACAAACCTCTACGTACGCCCCACATGATTACAGTAATTAAACCACCCCAGCCAGCTTTTAAGGAAAAAGCCTCACGAAAAATACTTGCAAAACTAGGAATGATATTTTCAAAATGAGTCAATAGAATTAACAGTGCACCTGACACATATAGAAGTGCCATTGTGGGCACCAATCTACTAGCAACAGCAGCGATACGTTTAATCCCACCAATAATAACGAGGCCGACCAAAAATGCGATTAAACCACCCGAAACCCACATGGGGACATTATATGTAGCAAAGGTTTGAGCAATTGTATTGGCCTGATTCATATTCCCAGTGCAGAAAGAACAAATTACTGCACAGGTCGCAAAGAAAATCGCAAGCGGTTTCCACTTTGGACCAAGTCCTTTTTCAATATAATACATTGGTCCGCCTGAAACTGATCCATCGCTGTGGATTACTCGGTATCTATGCGAGAGAGTACATTCCGCATATTTTAATGCCATGCCAAATAACGCTGTCATCCACATCCAAAAAAGCGCTCCAGGACCACCAAGACGCATTGCTAAAGCAACACCGGCAATATTGCCAATACCAATTGTGGCAGAAAGAGCAGCTGATAAAGCTTGGAAATGGGTAACATCACCCTCATCGTTTGGATTGTCATATTTTCCTGAAACAACCGCAAAACTATGTTTTAATCTGCGTAATTGTATAAAACCTAATGATACTGTGATAAAAAGACCTGTGCCTATCAAAATAATAGTCAGGGGCAGAGATATCCAACCACTGAATATTTCTGTCCAATGAGTTAATGTAGGTGCTATTTTATTCATATAGGACTTTTTGCAAAGTTGCTGTTATTCGCTGAAAAATGGAATTCAAGTTTACATGTCTGTCTTTGAACTGGCAACTGGCAAATAGACCAAATAAACGGGTAAATTGGACAAATACTCCTAGTAGTACAAAATTTGCACTAAAATTATTTGATTATAAGTTCACTGTTATTTCTTTTAGTAAAGTAAATAAATTCAGACATTAATCAGCAATCGTGGTGGAACGTCTGGAAAGACTAAGTATCTGGATCCATCACATGGATATGAGTAGGGCAACTTAGTATCCAAACTGATGGACAAGAAATCTGGAAACGAAATGGTAATAATTGCAGGTGTAGATGAAGCAGGAAGAGGGCCACTGGCCGGACCGGTTGTAGCTGCAGCGGTGATACTCCCAAAATACTATGACCTGAGAGGACTTGATGATTCAAAAAAAGTAACCCCTAAAAAACGATCTCAATTATTTGTAAAGATACAACACCAGGCCACCGCGATTGGTGTGGGAGTTATATCAGCAACTGAAATTGATAAAACTAATATATTGCAGGCTACTCAGCAGGCGATGAAAATGGCCTTGGGCCGATTAAAACCAAGACCCGACCATGCCGTAATCGATGGTCATGCTTTACCAACACAGTTCATACCGAACAAGGGTGTCATAAAGGGGGATCAAAGAGTCGATGTTATTAAAGCGGCTTCTATTATAGCTAAGGTTACACGAGATAATATGATGGAACAGTATGATATAATCTTTCCAGTATACGGTTTCAAGAAGCACAAGGGTTATGGAACCAGGGAACATATGGACAAGCTGCGACTTAATAAAGCATGCGCAATTCACCGCAAGAGTTTTAAGCCAGTCGCCGCGGCAATGCCCACGTTATCCTGGCTGTGGAAAGAAGACAGAATCAGACAATGGGGAGAACAGTTGGCGGCTGTTTATTTGATAGAAAGTGGTTACAAGATACTAAACATTAACGTCCACTGTGCCCCTTATGGCGAGATTAATATTATTGCAGAAAAGGATGGGTTCATGATCTTTGTAGAAGTAAAAACATACAGCAAAAAACAATTGGGTACACCGCCGCAAAAAATTGATCAGAATAAATTAAATAAGCTGGAGGAAGCCATAGACCAATACACTTTAGACATGAAGGTTCAAAAAGATATTTCTTTGGATGTGATCTGTGTCTACCTGCATACCTCTACCCACAAATTCGAGCATTTCAAATATAAACGTTTAAATTCATAATGTTTATTTTTTATCTGATTGGGAAAGACTCTAAATTCAGGAATAATGAAAGAATCCAAAATCTATAAGGAAGTCCGTTCACTTTCGATCCTAGTGATGATTGCCTTTTTGTTAAAAGCGACCCTTGTGGAAGCATATATTGTACCTACAGGCAGTATGGAAGGTACTATCATGACTGGTGACTTTCTGATTGGAAATCGTTTTGTTTATGGTATGCGAACGCCGGATTGGATTGGTATTCCATATACCGATATTGGATTTGATCTCCCCTACCTCGTTTTTCCAAAATTTCGCAAAGCCAAACAAGGAGATATTATCATTTTCAAATATCCAAGGGATACACATCAAAAATATGTAAAACGTTGTATTGCCTTACCGGGGGATACCATAGAGATCCAGTCCAGGCATATCTACGTAAATGGGCGCGAGTATGACCAACCGGAACATGTTAAATTTCAAGGTAGAATGGATGAATTGGATTGGAATAATCCGATGATATTTTTAGGCAATAAGGGAAATAAAGATCATTTTAGACCACTACGGGTACCCAAAAAAGGTGATCAAATTGCGGTGATTCCTGGCAATGCTCAGTTACTGCTTCATTTGATGGTCCTTGATGGACACAAACTCACCATC